>NZ_JBFTRC010000338.1:0-3067 GCF_056399325.1 Allobosea sp. 01N443 | reverse complement strand
GCTCGATGGCATGATTGCTTCCCCCGCATGCGGAACGGTTACGTTCATCAACACGGGGCGGGCCAGTCCGTTCCCGGCGCCTGGGAACGGCTGCGATCCACGTCAGGGGGTCAGGCGCTGGGCGTGCCAGGAGATGTGCTGCGCCATGAAAGTGGAGACGAAATTGTAGGAATGGTCGTAGCCATCCCGCATGTGGAGCTCGAGCGGAATACCTGCGCTGACGCAGGCCACTTCGAGCAGCCACGGCCGCAACCCCTCCTGCAGGAAGCCGTCGGCCGTGCCCTGGTCAACCAGGAGGTCCTTGACCCGGTGGCCGTCCGCGATCAGCGCAGTACTATCGTAACGCCGCCAGCCCGCCTCATCGGAGCCGAGATATTTTTCAAAGGCCGGCCGCGACCAACCCGCCGTCGAAGGCTGCGTGATTGGTGCGAAGGCTGAGACCGAATGAAAGCGATCGGGATTTTTCAGCGCGAGGGTGATCGCGCCGTGCCCCCCCATGGAATGGCCAAAGATGCCCTGCCTGCTCATGTCGACGGGAAAGTTGTGAGCGACGATCTCGCTCAGCTCTGTGAGGAGATAGCTCTCCATCCGGTAGTTTCGGGCATAGGGCTCCTGGGTCGCATCGAGATAGAAGCCCGCACCGGAGCCGAACTGCCAGTTGTCGGGCTCGTCCGGCACGCCGTCGCCGCGTGGCGACGTGTCCGGGCATATGATCGCGATGCCGTTCGCGGCCGCGGCAGCGCGGTACTCGCCCTTGTCCATGACGTTCTGGTGCGAACAGGTCAGCCCCGACAGATACCAGAGCACCGGAACCGGGCCATCTTCGATCTGTGGCGGCAGGAAGATCGCGAAGGTCATCGGACAGGCGCAGACCGCGCTCTCGTGTCGGAAAACGCGCTGCGAGCCGCCGAAAGCCTTGGAGTTCGAGAGGAGTTCCATGATGTCCCTTTCGGTCGTTCGCGACGCGCAGTCCAAGCCTGATCCACATCATCATCCCTGCCGCGGTGAAGCGGAGATCAGGGATGATGACGGGTTTCCATGGAGGGTCGATGCGGCGGAAGAGCGGCCGGCTCAGTACACGACGACCGAGCGAATCGACTTGCCCTCATGCATCAGGTCGAATCCGTGATTGATCTCGTCGAGGCTGAGCTTGTGGGTGATCAGATCATCGATGTTGATCTTGCCCTCCATGTACCAGTCGACGATCTTCGGCACATCGGTGCGCCCACGGGCGCCACCGAAGGCTGTGCCTTTCCAGACCCGCCCGGTGACGAGCTGGAACGGCCGGGTCGCGATTTCCTTGCCGGCTTCGGCAACCCCGATGACGATCGATTCACCCCAGCCGCGATGGCAGCATTCCAGCGCCTGGCGCATCACGTTGGTATTGCCGGTCGCGTCGAAGGAAAAGTCGGCGCCGCCGCCGGTCAGATCGACGATCGCCTGCACCACCTTGTCGTTGCCGATCTCGGCCGGATTGATGAAGTCGGTCATGCCGAATTTCTCGGCCATGGCGCGCTTGCCGGGATTGATGTCGACACCGATGATCTTGTCGGCACCGACCATGCGGGCACCCTGGATGACGTTGAGGCCGATGCCGCCGAGCCCGAAGACCACGACATTGGCGCCGGGCCAGACCTTGGCGGTGTAGATCACCGCGCCGATCCCCGTCGTCACGCCGCAGCCGATATAGCAGATCTTGTCGAAGGGCGCGTCCTCACGAACCTTCGCCAGCGCGATCTCGGGCAGCACCGTGAAATTCGCGAAGGTCGAGCAGCCCATATAGTGGAAGACCTCGCCGCCATCGCAGGAGAAGCGCGATGTGCCGTCCGGCATCACGCCCTGGCCTTGTGTCGAGCGGATCGCGGTGCAGAGATTGGTGCGGCGCGACAGGCAGCTTTTGCAGCTGCGGCATTCCGGCGTGTAGAGCGGAATGACGTGGTCGCCTGGCTTCAGCGTCGTGACCCCGGCGCCGACCTCGCGCACGATGCCGGCGCCCTCATGGCCGAGGATCGCCGGGAACTTGCCCTCTGAATCGAGCCCGGAAAGCGTGTAGGCGTCGGTGTGGCAGATGCCGGTCGCCATCACCTCGACCAGGACCTCGCCCGCCTTCGGGCCGCCGATCTCGATGGTTTCGATGGTCAGCGGTTTTCCGGCCTCCCAGGCAACGGCGGCGCGTGTCTTCATGATCATATCCTTGCAGAGGGCCAGCGCGAACGGCGATGGCGCGTGGGCTGGAAGCCTGGTCAGTGGAGGCGTGTCCCGACTGYGAACGCCTCGGCCAAGCACAAATAGGGCGAAGGGATGGAG
This sequence comes from Allobosea sp. 01N443, assembly GCF_056399325.1. NCBI lineage: Bacteria > Pseudomonadati > Pseudomonadota > Alphaproteobacteria > Hyphomicrobiales > Alloboseaceae > Allobosea > Allobosea sp. 01N443. The sequence goes on along the minus strand of NZ_JBFTRC010000338.1, from coordinate 760 downwards.
GCTTTGTCAACGCGGCCCGACTTGGAGCCTCACAGTCTTGCGGAGTTGCGAAATGCAAACGGCGCGGATCGATGATCCGCGCCGTTCCTTACGAAACTGGAAAGCCAGCTGGTCAGTACTTGCGCACGACGGGCGCCTGGTAGGCGACCGGAGCCGGAGCCGCGCAGCAATCGGGATCGCCGAAATTCCAGCGCATGCCGATGCGGATGTCGTGGCTCTGGATGTCCTTGGCCTTCAGCGGCCCATAGGATTCCGTCAGGAATGCATTTTGAATGCGCCCAGACTGGGCATCGCCCAGATTGAGGTAGCGATACCCAACTTCAAGGGTCAGGTTCTTGTTCACCTCATAGCCGAGCCCCGCCATGAGCGCCCAGGCGACGCCGGAACGGGTGCCGTTGCTCGCGGTGCCCAGCGTCGGGGAAACCGGACCGAAAGGCTCATTGGCAAACACGATGCCCTGTTCGGTCAACCCCGAGATGCGGTTCTGCGCATAACCGATACCGGCGCCGATATAGGGCGTCAGGCAGTTCCAGGTGCCGAGATCGACATAGGCGTTGAACAGGGCCACCATCGAGGAGAGGTTGCCCTTGTAGGTATTTGTCTGGGTGCCATTGGCGAAGGAGTTGAAGAGCTTATCATTGACCCCAATCGTCCCTCCGCCGCGATACTCCCATGTACCATCGATGCGGAACCAATTGTTGAAGCGGTAGCCCACGCCGACGCCACCGAAAAAGGCCGTTTGATCGGTTTTATTGAAAAG
>NZ_JBFTRC010000337.1:0-3067 GCF_056399325.1 Allobosea sp. 01N443 | reverse complement strand
GCCAGAGCCTGACCCTTCCGGCCATCATCGCGCTCGTCGGCAGCGTCTCCTTCGCGGCCATGATGATCATGGGCCGCCAATTGCGCGGCACGCCGGATGTGACGCTCGTGGCCTGGCAAACGCTGGGCGCCTTTGTCATGGGGCTGATCCTGCTGCCCTTCGGCTGGACGACGCCGAGCCTCGCCCATATCGGGCTGCTCGGCTTGCTCGGTATCGTCGCCATGGCCGCACATCTCTGCGTCACACGCTCGCTCAAGCTGGCGGAGGCCTCTGTCGTCGTGCCCTACCAGTATACGCTGATCGTCTGGGCCCTGATCTTCGGCTGGTTCATCTTTGGCGACTGGCCGTCGCTCTCGATGCTGATCGGCTCGGGCCTCATCGTGGTTGCCGGCCTCGCCCTGATGGTGCTCGAACGGCGGGCGGGAAAGACCACTGAGATGCTCGACCCGCCCTGAGGCGCGCCGCGCTCCCGCTGACGAGGCAGGCCCGGACATTCTCATGCATTCGCCTCGCCCTCCCCGCGCGGGCTCTGCAGTCGACGCCTGGCGGCGGCCATGCCACACCAAGAGCTCATCTCAATAAGGCCGAGCCGCTAGACGAGACGAGGCCAGCCCCACGAGGACGCCCATGGCCCTGATCACCTATCTCACCACGACCCGTTTCGGCTTCGGCGAGGTCGCCGGCATCGATGCCGATCTCACCGCGCTGGGCATGCGCGAGCCACTGATCATTGCGGACAAGGGCGTCGTCGCTGTCGGTCTCGTCGGCACGGTTCAGGCGCATTCTCCAGCCTTGCAGGCCGCCCCGATCTTCGATGCCACGCCGACCAACCCGACAGAAGAGGCCGTGCTCGCAGCACTGGCGCTGTATCGCGAAAGCGGATGCGACGGGCTTGTCGCCATTGGCGGCGGCTCGCCAATCGATCTCGCCAAGGGCGTGGCGCTGCTCGCAGGTCATGATGGACCACTCGAAACCTATGCGGCGATCCTCGGCGGCATTCCGAAAGTGACCGCAGCCGTCGCGCCGGTGATCGCGATCCCCACCACCTCGGGCACCGGCAGCGAGGTAGGGCGCGCCGCGCTGATCACCCTGAGGGATGGGCGCAAGCTCGGCTTCATCTCGCCACATCTGATTCCAAGGCTCGCGATCTGCGACCCCGAGCTCACGCTCGCCCTGCCTGCCTGGCTTACCGCCGCAACCGGCATGGATGCGATCACCCATTGCATCGAGACCTATCTCAGCCCGCGCGAGAACCCGCCCGCCGAGGCGATCGCACTCGACGGGCTGAAGCGCGCAGTCGCACATATCGAGCGGGCCGTGACCGATGGATCCGATCGCGAAGCCCGCAAGGAGATGATGATGGCGGCCCTTCAGGGCGGCCTGACCTTCCAGAAGGGCCTCGGCGCGGTGCATGCGCTCTCCCACCCGCTTGGTGGCCTCAAGGATATCTCGCTTCACCACGGCACGCTGAACGCCGTGTTGCTGCCGGCGGTGCTGCGCTTCAACGAGCCGGAATGCGGCCTGAAATACGTGGAGATCCGCCGCGCGCTCGATCTCGCTCCCGACACCGACCTCGCCAACTGGATCGCCGACCTGAGCCAGCGCCTCGGCATGCCGGCCTCCCTCACGCAAATGGGCGTCCCGCGCAGTGTCGTCCCGGCCATAGCCGAAGCTGCGGTGAAGGATCACTCTACCGCAAGCAACCCGCGCGCGGCGGCTGCCGCCGATTATGTCGCGATGCTGGAGGCCTCCTTCTGAGCAGCAACGCGCTCTACGCAGCCGGATCGAAAATGACACAGTCTCGGTCCGGTTGCCCTCCACTGGCGCCAATCACCTTGACCCTCCCCCGTCCGAACGTCATCGTGCGGCATCAGATTCACCCAGCCTGCACGAGGCTTGCCCCTATGCGCCGCGCCCTGCTGAAAACCACCCTCGTCGCAGCGACTTGCCTTGCTGCGACCATCAGCGTCGAGGCCACGAGCCGCCGCTATGTCGACCCGGCGGATCGGGCCGAGGCACGCATCATTCCGATGTATGGCAACCTGCCGGCCTGCGAGGATCCCGCCGTCCTCAGCGAGATCACAAGCTGGTTCAATTCGCGAGAGGCCAAATTCTGGGGGCCGCTGCAGGCGGTCGCCTATGATCGCATCCGACCCATCGGCTTCCGACCCTGGGGCGACGATTTCATCCCGCGCCGCTTCTGCACGGGGCGGATCGCGTTGAATGACGGCTCGCTGCACCGCATCGACTACTCCGTGCGCGAGAATCTCGGCCTGTTCGGCTTGACCTGGAACGTCAACTGGTGCGTCAACGGCCTCGATCGAGGTCTTTCCTACGCGCCCAATTGCCAGATGGCCCGGCCCGGCCCCGAAAAGTAACCTCCGGCTGTGAGACTGCCGCGCGCCTGGTTGTCGATGCTGACGCTGCTTGGCCTTATGGCCCCAGACGCGCAAGCGCAGGGGCAATATGGCCGCGGCGGCGTTCCCGGTGATTTCGACTTCTACGTTCTCGCCCTGTCATGGTCGCCGGGCTTCTGCGAACTGGACGGCGGACGCGGGCGCGCCCGCGAGCAATGCGAGAGCGGCGCCAATCTCGGCTTCGTCGTGCATGGCCTCTGGCCGCAGAACGAGCGCGGCTACCCCACTGATTGCGGACCGGCCGGCCGCACGCCTTCTCGCATCGCCCTCGACCAGGCCGACGGCCTGTTCCCGTCCGAGGGGCTCGCCCGCTATGAATGGCGCAAGCACGGCACCTGTTCGGGCTCGAGCCCGAACGACTATTTTTCGGATGTCCGGCGCGCCCGCCAGAAGGTCGCGATTCCTCCGGCGCTGCAGAAGGCGGATCGCGATCAGAGCTGGACCGCGATCGATCTCGAGCGCGCCTTCGCTGCGGCGAATCCAGGCTTGCGCAGCGACATGATGTCGATCGCCTGCAAACGCGGTGTGCTGCAGGAAGTCAGGATCTGCTTCAGCAAGGACCTGCGCAATTTCCGCACCTGCCAGGAGGTCGACCGTTCCGGCTGCCGCACGCGCGACATCACCGTGAAAGCTCAACGCTGACAGAGCGC
>NZ_JBFTRC010000336.1:0-3072 GCF_056399325.1 Allobosea sp. 01N443 | reverse complement strand
GGTGATGGTGGGGTCGTAATTGGTATTGGTGACGACCGGTGCTCCGGGGGGGCCGAGCGGCATCATGTCGCCATCGGCATCATTGATGTAGGTCGGGGTCAGCAGCCGCGGGAAGATTCCGTCCGCAGCGCCAGCCTGGCTCTGACCTGGAAGGAGATGATTGTTACTGCCATCGACCGTTCTAAGGCCGATTGGCAGCAAGGATGCATCTTGACCGATAATATCGACAAGACTTTCACCCGCAACGTTACGCTCTGCAACCTTAATTTGCTCAAGAATCTTGTTCAGATCGGCGAGGTTGACAACAAAGCTTGAAGCCATAACAGACCCCCAATTGAAGAACGTCGGTGAATATTAGGGGCAAATTAACTCTTCCATCGTATAGGCGGTTAGAGGACAAGGTCACCGCATTTTCGGGACCAGCGCGTGCCTATCAGGTGCCTCTGGTCCGTGGTCCATTGGGGCCGAGACCACCGACCTTGGTCTGGTTGGATCGTACCGGCAGAGTTCCTGGAGGCGCTGACGTGGTCAGGCGGCCGCATCGAGCTCCGGGTTCGAGCCGCCAATGGCGCGCCAGCAGCACCCAGAGCGAGCATGGCGGCGGCGGGCGGGGTTCGCTCAGTAGACCGCCCGGCCCCCAACGCGCCCCTGACAGCAGAAACTAGCGCTTTTCTTGTCGCGTGGAGGCGGCATGATCGAGAGATGAGCAGCGATGGGAATACGACGATCGGGGTTCTCGCCGACGACCTGACCAGTGCAGCGGACGGGGCTGGCCCCTTCGTCATGCGGGGCCATGGCGCGTGGGTCGGACGGGGTCGGTTGCCCCGGCAAGAGAGCGACGTCATCGCCGTGGACAGTGGCTCGCGCTCGGCTCCCGAGGCTGAGGTCGCGGAGCGGGTCTCGCGTCTCACCGCGCAGCTCGCCTCGCGCGACATCCTCTACAAGACGGTCGACTCGACGCTGCGCGGACATGTCAGGGCCGAGCTGGACGCGGCGTTCCGGGCCAGCGGGCGTAGGCAGCTCGTCTTCGCCCCGGCCTTTCCCGCGGCCGGGCGCACCACTGTCGGCGGCGTTCAATGCGTGGACGGTATCCCCGTGTCGGAGACCGCCTATGGCCGCGATCCGGTGCATCCGGCCCGCCATTCGGTGGTCGCCGACCTGGTCCCGCCCTCCATCGGGAGTGTGGTGCTGCTCGACGCCACGACACAGGACGAGCTGGACGCGCAGGTTGCGGCCTTGCCCGAACCGGAAGCCACGCTGTGGGTAGGCTCCCCGGGGATGGCGGCGGCGCTGGCGCGGCGCCTGGCCCCGACTGCGACGGGGGCTCCTGCAGCAGCGGTCGGCGGCGGGCCTGGCGATATTCTCATCGTCATCGGCAGCGCGAACCCGCGCAGTCACGGCCAGGCCGATCGGGTCGAGGGGGTGAGCGGGGTCACCCTGCTGCGCAGCCCCGCAAAGCGCGAAGACGACCCGGCGCCGCTTCTGCGGGAGATTGCAAGGGCTGCGGCGGACAGGCTTCGGGCCGAGGCCTTCGACGCGTTGATCGCCACGGGCGGGGACACCATGGAGGCGATCCTCGACCTTCTGGACGTTCGGGAATTCGAGATCCTCCACGAGCTCGAGCCAGGTTTTCCGCTTGGCCGTGCCCGGCTCGATGACGGGCGCGCGCTGCTTCTCGCCATGAAGGCCGGGGGTTTTGGCGGGGATGACACCTTGCTTCGCGCGGTCACGCGGCTGCGCCACGGGGCGCCTCTCTCTGACCAGGGCATCGCCGATCCCGCCGGCCTGGAGACCGCGTTCGCCGATGCAAGGCGGCTCGGTTCCGCGCAAACCGGGTCGAACAAAACGCAAAAGGTGTCCTGATGGGACTTCGCTTCATCTTCATGCTGACGCGCAACGACCGCACCGTGGACGACGCGTCGGAGCAGCTGCAAACCGCCCTGCATCTTGGGGTCCGGCATATCGGCTTCAAGGATATCGGCCTGCCGCTCGACCAGTTGAAGGCGCTCAACAGAGCCATCAGGGAGGGCGGCRCGACATCCTATCTCGAGGTCGTCTCGCTCGACCGCGACAGCGAAATCGCCTCGGCCAAGGCTGCGGTCGAAATCGGCATCGACGTCCTGCTCGGCGGGACCAGAGTCGATGACGTGCTGCCGATCATTGCCGGCACCACGATCCAGTACTGTCCGTTCCCGGGGCGGATCATGGGCCATCCAAGCGTCCTGGAAGGCAGCATCGACGAGGTTGTCGCCAGCGCGCGGATGCTGGCGGCGCGCGACGGCGTGCACGGGCTCGATCTGCTGGCCTATCGCTCGCGGGAGAACGTGCCGGCCCTGATCCAGGCCGTCTGCGCCGCGGTCTCCAAACCCGTCTATGTCGCCGGCTCCATCGACACGCCGGAACGGATCGCCGCGCTGAAGCAGGCCGGAGCCGCGGGCTTCACGATCGGCACGGCTGCGCTCGACGGGAAATACCCGGCCGAGGGCAAGGACGTGCCCCACCAGCTCGCCAGGATCATTCGCGACGTCGCAACGCTCAACCGGCACATTTCGCCATTCCACAAGGAGAACCTGAGATTTGCGTTCGGCCGGTTTTCCGACAGCTGGCCGCCCCATATCGCCGCACGCGTCAACAACATGCAGATCAAGCTCGCCAGGTTCGAAGGCGAAGCGGCCTGGCATTTCCAGAAGCACGAGGACGAGGTCTTCTTCGTCCACAGGGGTCGGCTGCTGATGCGGTTCCGTGACCGCGACGAGCTCATCGAGGAGGGTGAGTTCATCGTCGTGCCGCATGGCGTCGAACGCTGCCCCGCAGCCCCGGAGGGCGCCTGCGAGGTGGTATTGCTCGAGCTGGGCCCGACCGCAGGCGCCGGCATCGGGGAGGACGGCCTGGGCGACGCAGGGGCCTTCCACACCTGATGCGCGCCGTCAGCCCATTCCCGGCCGGGCGCGTAAGCACCCGCAGCCGATACAGTCTCCGACCTGGAGCTCCCTGCGATTGGTCAGCGCACCGGCAGCAGGTACTTCAGGCCCTGCGTGAAGCCGCGCGGCGCGACGGTGAGGTGATCCTCGT
>NZ_JBFTRC010000335.1:0-3150 GCF_056399325.1 Allobosea sp. 01N443 | reverse complement strand
ATGTGCGTCCGTTCGCCGGGCGTCAACCTGATCGGGGCCGGGGCTCCGAGCGCTCTGATGGGATCGTTTATGAGGTTGTAAACTGGCGGCGCATCGGCCCAGGGGTCGGGAGCGCTGACAGCAGAATAGGCCATACTCACCCCTCCATCTCCACCGTCAACGTGGTGTATGCGCCTGTGAATACCGTAGAGGCGGAGGCGAACTCTACGTTCTCAAGGTAGTGGTAGCCGCGAGACGGCGCGATTGGCGTGGACATGCTAAGCGGCACCTGGACCGACGTGCCCGCGTAACTGACGAGCGCGGCGGGCCCGAGTGGCGGACTCATAGCGCCATCCAGCGCCGCTGAGATAACGATAGTGGTTCCCGCAGCTGGCCCGGCGAAACTCGTGGCCGTGACCTTGACTGCGAGCCCGGGGGCCACCTGAACGAAATTGATCCGCGGGCCAGCGCCCCCGTCAGCTGCGCGCCAATCGGCCGTGCCATAGGTCCACGTCGCGGATGAGGCGGTCACGATCTTTTTGAACGCCACGCGATTGTAGAGGTTGACGATGTCGATGTTAGCGCTCGTTAACTGCGCTTCCCCGGCAAGAGTGGTCMTGAACGTGCCGACCCGCGCGGCCTGGCGGACTGGCACGGCTGTCACGTTTCCGGCGGCGCTGCCCCAGCGGATGTTGAGCGGCGCTGAATTGACTTCGAGTCCCTCGACGATCTCGGTCGCGACATTGGCGGGCGCCGAGCCGAACTTGAGCGGCGAACCGAAGATAAAGAGGTCATAGAGGGTCGCCGCCGCGTGATAGGGCGCCGAGAGCGGCAGCGACAGCTCGCCAAAATCGACCATCGTGAACTGGCCGCCGATCAATACGGGCGCGAACTTCCCGCCTGCGGGCGTGTAGAACAGCGATGTCACGCCGGCGATATCCGCGCCGGGGATTGCCACGCCCGTCAGCGGCGTCACGCGCCCCTGCGGCGGCGTCATGAACGATCGCGGAATCCCGGTGAGCTGCGAGCCGTCGACAGCAGGCAGTTTGCCGGCAGCATCGAGAGCAACGAGCTTCCCCGCGGTGACCCCGATCCGAGCATCGACATGCTGCTTGGTCCGGAGCGGGTTCATTCCCTTGTTCTCGGCCTCGCCGGCTTCAGCTTCGGCCTTGTTGGCGAAGATGAACGAGCCGGCGGCCGCTTCGGCTGCCAGGCGGTCGATGCCAGTCTGCACCCTGTCTGCCGCCGTTGCAGTCGCGTCCAAGCCGGTCTGAACCCGATCGAAGGCCGTGGCGTCGGCATCCTKCCCCGTCGCAACGCGATCCAGGCCGGTCGCCACCCGATCCAACCCGGTGGCTACCAGGTCTTGCCCGGTCGCGACCCGGTCGGCAGCGGTCGCCACCGCGTCTTCTTCGACCTGCTGGACCATCGCGATGAACGCGGGCGAAGCCTCGCCGGGATCGCCCTTGTCACCCTTGTCGCCCTTGGGAAGTCCAAGCTTGAGGCCCTGACTCGGCGCGGTACCAACGACCTCAGCCGTCGCCGGCTGCCCCGTTTCGAGCGTAACGACCTCGTCGATCGTGAGCGAGTTCGCCGGACCCGGTGGGCCGACGCCGCCGATCGCAGTCACCACGGCCTGGTTGCCGCCCCAGTTGACCGTGGCCTGGTTGCCGCGGACGCCATAGACCAGCTTGCCCGGCTCGTCATAGACGAAGCGCACCGCCATGATGCGAATGGAACCGCCGCCGGTTTCGTCGCGGATGTCGGCCTGATACTCGCCTGTCGGCCAGGTGCCCATCCCGCTCTTCGCGAAGAGCATGGTCAGGTTGCCCGCACCAACAAGAACGAGGCCGCCATTGGCAAGCGTGAGTTCGGTCTTCACGGCGCCGGTGGAGCGCAGCTTGACGTTCACCTTCAGCGCTCGGCCGGCGAGCACGAGCCCGACGAAGTCCAGCTGAAAATGMAGATCCTCTTCGGTCGAGATCTGGAATTGAGCGATCGTGTTCGTCATGGCGATGCCCGCATGAAAAAGCCGCCTCAGAGGGCKGCGAAGGACAGTGGAAGGTGGAAGCTGGGGTTAAGCGTAACCAGTCACGTCGACGGCGGCGTAAAGGCCGACGTCATAAAGCGGGACGACGTTTCGACCGACCGTGACGCGATCCGAAGTGATCGTATGAGCGTTGACCCTCAGCGCCCAGATTTCGAGCCAGTAACGTCCAAGCGGCAACGGCGCTATATTCTGCGCGTACAACGCTGCACGTAGGAGTAGAGGTACATAGCTGCGTCCTGGCACCCCCGTGAAAGACGCGTCGCAAGTTTGAACAGACACGACCTTTAGCGGACGCACCTCGTCATGGAACACCCGCTGCCCTGCCGCATTGAAAATTTCCAGCCCGAGATTCTTGAAACTAGGATTGGTCGGCGTGTCGAAGATGTAGAACTTCACTGTCTCCGCGCTCTCGCCGCCTGACATGAGCGGGTAAAGCAGCCAGCGGTAAAGCCAAGTCGCTCCGTCGAATTCAGTGCTGAGCAGGTAAGGATAATATTTGTAACAGCTGCAGGCCATTAAGGCCGACGCRCCAGTGACGTATTGGTCCACGCGAATGGGGAGGTCACCGATTTCGTTGTAAACGGGGCTTCCGCGCATCTCTCGAAATGACATATTCTTCCAGTTTTCATCGATCTGGACTGTGAATAGGTCGTTATAGGCGGTCAATCCGGATGTCATTAGTAAACAAACAAAGTTAGTCGGGTGTCGCCGACAGGGTTGCTCCAGTAAAGATTGCCGCCGCCGTACCAATAAGTTGGCGCTTGCATGAGGGTCGATATCGCGTTCTGCCCGCTGATATTCATTCTGGTGAAAACCGGGAACGGCGTTCCGGTCAAAAGACCCTCGCTATAAATTGATCCTTCGCCCGAACCCGCGGCTAGAAAGTAAGTGCCGATGTATCGGGTGACGCGGTCGGTGAGATCGAGCAGGACGTTGCCGTATTGGTCGAATGTTTGAAGTCCCTGAGGCATCACCAAATCCCCATGCGGACGCGCAGCTGGCCGTTGTCGTCGAAAACCTGAAAGAGGCTGCTCGTGATGACTGTTCGGCGTCCTGAAGCGCCCGAAATCATGGTCAGTGTGCCATCGGCCGCGATGAAGAAGCGGTTGTTGATGTTGAGC
>NZ_JBFTRC010000334.1:0-3199 GCF_056399325.1 Allobosea sp. 01N443 | reverse complement strand
GAGCCGCGCCGAAGCGCGAAAATAACAAGGACCGTCCAAGCAAATATCGACAAAAACCAATCTACACGTCGACACAGCCAATGTCAATGTTCGATTTAAGGCATCGAATAATACATGCAGTGCAAGGCAAAAGACTTACAAAATCAGGGAATATCTTTCGCTTTCGTCCTTTTTGAACTGCTAGGCCTACAGAGCGCAAAATTCGAAGGACCACACACAACCAGTAGGAGACGCGCCCCAAGGCACGAATGTCCGGTTCTGGGCAGACAGCCAACTTCGGCTCTCCACCCGCCCGCGACTCTCGGAACGTCTGCTAATGGGCAACGTCCGGGCGGTCCCTGGAGCCGGCGAGGTCAGTGCTGGGAGTTGCCCATCGATGCCATCCACTCGTTACAAAATTTTTGGAATCACCGAGAAGCACGAAACCTTCCCGATTCAGATGCTTAGTAGGCCTCAGGTGGCCTTCGCTACCTGATGCCGGGAATTCCTGCCTGATGCGTTCGGCGTGGGCGGCCGGACAGAGGGAACCCAAGAGGCATCTCCGCGCTCGCTCCTGCGCCGACCGTGCGTCTGCATTCCCCACTCAGCCGCCCAGACGCGAAGGGGTGCGACGTCTGAAAACGAGTCGCTAACCTACGCTGATGCGACCGCAACTTCGTCAGTCTGGTCAGCCGGGATAATGAGAATGTCACGTTCTGCGTCGCGAAGTACTTGCTCGGCCACGCTGCCTATCAAGGCACGCTTTACTCCGCTCTTCTTGCTGGTCCCGAGGACGATAAGATCGCTGCGTTCATCCTGGGCGCTAACCAGGATAGTTTGCGCAGGGCTGCCTTCACGCAGAACGACGCCGCTGGGCGTAGGTGGAATTCCAAGCTCGTTTGTATACGCCTCAAGTCGCTCCGCTGCTTCGACCCGTTCTTTATCCAGGTACGCATTGATCGCTACCGGATCTAGAACAGATCGCTTCATCAGCCCGAGGGCCGGAGCATCAAACGCATGAACGATCTTCACGGCGGACTTGCTGAAGATTCCCATGCGCAAGGCACCCTGGGCTGCCGCCTTCGACGCATCGTCAAAATCGAGCGCGAGGAGAGTTCGTTCATATACAGTTGAAGGGGGCTGGATCGCGACCAAGACTGGAATGCGGCTCCGTCGAATGACACGCTCGACGGTGGTCCCAGTGAAAACGTCCCGGAAGCGGCGGCGATGAGGTCCTAGGACGATCAGGTCGGCGCCGAATTCATCGGCGGCGGACAATATTCCGTTGAACGAGTCATCTACCACGATCTCGAATTTGGCTGACACCCCATCGGCTTCGCAGGTTGATCGAACAGTATCTTCGAGCACGGATATGGCGGCCGATCGCTCCGCTTCGATCATGCGATGAGGCAAATCGCCATCCACGACATGGACAAGCGAAAGTGAAGAACCCAAACGTTTTGCTATGAGCGTGGCCCGTCGTAGCGCCCTGTCCGATCTCGTCGAAAGATCGGTTGCAACGAGGATGCGTTTTAGGGGGCCATCGTTTTTCGCAGTTAGCGTCATGGCTATCTCCAGCCTCCAAATGCAGAGCGAGAACTCGTCAAACAGCGTCGCGCTAACCTAATATGCCTGAGCGGCACAGGATTGCTCAGGCTTCACCATTCTCTTTGGGCAATCGTTCCGCAAGTGAGCGCAGTCCGTTAGCGCCTCAGCGCCAACAATCTAGAGATCGCCGCGGCGGTCGCRCAGGCCATCGGGCCGAAATTACATGCATCGTGGAAGGTCCCTCAGGAGCTACCGAGACCGCACCAATGCTGTCCGTCCTGGGCAACCCCTCAATGTCGGAAGTTGTTGCTGAAGAGACGTGAGACAGGCGCGCGGCCAACTTCGGCTTTCCACCCCTCAGCGACCTTCAGAACGGCTGGTAATGGGTAAGGCCCCTGGGCGCCTGGAATCAATGAGGACTGTGAATTGATTGCGCGGTGGGAGCAACGTCTGCCAAACGAATGCTCCCGCAAATGGCGCCATCTCGGACCCGCCGCTTACCGCAACTGATTGGCGGCGAATAGCAAGACGGCTGCATCATGTCCGGGCATTGTCCTGTGATGATGCGCAACCAGCCCACGCCCCGCGACCGCAATGACCGAGTTCTGCCGCGGTATCGCTGGCGGCCAATTCCTGTCGCGGCGCTAATTCCGACGATCGTCATCTGGCTTATGGTGTTCTACTGGGCCGCTCGACTTTAATTCGCGCTGGACACCCTCGGCATTGGTGGCTGGGCGATGAGGGCAGCCGCTGTGCTATCTGCGGCCTCCGTCACGAGACGGGCGTGCGAGAAGCCCCCCTGGCCTGATCGGTTCCCGTCGGACTAAGGGCGAGAATTGGAAAGCGTGATCCTGACCGCGATTGTGATAAGCTAAACATTCGGGAACCCGGCGCGTGGGAGATTCCTATGTTGGCGTTCTCCTTGCTAAGCACTCACGCCGGAATTCGGTTGGAAGGCGATTACACGTCACTGAGGGCACTTCGTGACGTTGTTCATGACATCAATGAGCGCTCACCCCTGATAAAGGATCGGGAGGGCTTATTCATCGCGCTTGCCTACGACCTCAGAAAAGCTTTCGAGCTGGAGCGCGACGTCATTCGCCCACCTGCACACTGCAAGGAAATCGGAACCCGATATGGCGTGAATATCCTTTGGCCAGTCTTGCTGCTGCAACATCTAGTGCTGCGATCGTCTCTGGCCTTCATCGATCATGGCCCGCAACACCAAGCCTGCGCGTACATGCTCGAGGCGGTCATTGAAGACGCTTTGGAGGACGATTTCGGCGGCCATGCTGGAGTGATCAGAGAAGCCTGGAAGCAGACTGCAAGCTGCGTCGAATTTTTCGACGACCGCTATTCCGCGCGTTGCGCACTATTCTCGAGCTGGAACGCCGGCGACCGCAAAGGGGGCCTTGCCGACCTCCTTGCTAGCATGTCCCCCATGTTCGACCAGAGCCAGAAACTCAGTCCCTTCCATGGCCTTGTGACGCCGGCGATAATCGCGGCGTGGGAGGGCGCCGAGTGGCCCGATCCGAAATGGTAAGCGGTCTGAATCTGGGCAGGTCCTAAGGAATTTGCCGGATGGCACCCCGTCTCGGCTATCTGTTGTACTGGGTCGCGTCATGGATCGCCGTGATCGTGATCACCGCTGGAATCGTCGTCTGGCTCTACC
>NZ_JBFTRC010000333.1:0-3240 GCF_056399325.1 Allobosea sp. 01N443 | reverse complement strand
GACCTGGGCTGGTCCCCATTCGGCGGCGAGCCCGCGCGTGATCGCGATGACGGCGGCCTTGGCCGGCGCATAGGCGTGAAGCGGGACCGAGCGCGAGCCGGTGATCGAGGCGATGTTGACGATGCTGCCGGCGCGACGCGTCAGCATCGCCGCCCCGAAGACGACGCAGGCCAGATAGGTCCCGCGCTGGTCGATATGGATGACATGGTCCCAGACCGCCATCGGCAGCTCGGTCGGCCGCAGGGGCGGCTGCAGCACGCCGGCGCTGTTGACAAGAATGCCGACCGGGCCGATCTCGGCCTCGATCCGCGCCGCCACGCGCCGCAGCCCCTCCTCGTCGCCGACATCGCCCTGGACGGCGTGGCCGCCGAGCTCGGCGGCGACGCTTTCCGCCAGCGCCAGGTCGCGGTCTAGGATCACGATCCGGGCGCCGCGCTTGGCCAGTTCGCGGCAGCAGGCGGCGCCGATGCCACTTGCGCCCCCGGTGACGACGGCGATGGTCTTCTCGGTCATGTCGACGTCCCCTTCACTGCGACGGGAGCAGGCGTGGCGGCACCGCGCGTGCGCCGCGCCGCCAGCCATTCCATCACGAAATCCAGCAGGCCTTTGCGCAGGCCGAGCGCGAAGAGCAGGATGACCGAGCCGAGCACGAGCCCGTGATGCTCGGCCGTGCGCGTGACGAAATCGTTCAGCAGCAGCAGGATTCCGGTTCCGACCAGCGGCCCGAGGAAGTTTGCCGTGCCGCCGAGCATGACGATGAAGACGGCCTCGCCCGACATCGTCCAGAAGGCGAACTCGGGATAGGCGCCCGAGACGAACAGACTCATGATCACGCCGCCGAGGCTGGCGAAGGCGCCGGCGAGAACGAAGGCGGTCAGCCTCGTGCGATAGACATTGATGCCGAGAAAGCCAGCGCGGGTGGCGTTGTCGCGGACCATGCGCAGCGCATAGCCGAAGGGCGAGGACACGATGTGCCGCATCGCCAGGAGCCCGAGCACCAGCAGCGCGGCGCTGAACAGATAGAGCTGCTTCTGGTCGGAGAGGTTGATGCCGAGGAAGGCCGGGCGCGGGATGCCGCCGCGCAGGCCCTGGTCGCCACCGGTGACCGGCACCCAGGCGATGATCATGCTGTGGATCAACATCTGGAAGGCCAGCGTCACGAAGGCGAAATAGATCTCCTTCAGCCGCACGCAGATCGCGCCGACGACGAGCGCGACCAGCGCCGAGATGCAGAGCGTCAGCAGGACGGCGAGCGGGATCGGCATGCCGGTGCGCTGCATCAGGATGCCGAAGCTGTAGGCGCCCATGCCGAAGAACAGGCCATGGCCGAAGGAGACCATGCCGCCATAGCCGACGAGCAGGTTGAGCGAGGTCGCAAACAGGCCGAGCGCGGCGCAGCGGATGACGAAATCGATCAGCGCGCTGCTGCTGGTGATGAGCGGCAGGATGGCCAGGACGAGGAAACCGGCAAGGGCGAGCGCGGCGTCGCGAAGGGCTGGGCGGGTCATCTCAGGCCGCCTCGCGTCCGAACAGGCCGGTCGGCTTCACGATGAGGACGAGCGCCATGCAAAGATACATCAGAGCCTCGGTGAAGAGCGGAAAGCCGAGCGCGCCAAAGGCCCTGATCAGCCCGATCAGGATCGCGCCGACCAGCGCGCCCATGATCGAGCCCATGCCGCCGATCACGGTGACGATGAAGGACTCGATCAGGATCGAGAAGCCCATGCCCGGCGTCAGCGAACGGACCGGCGCAGCAAGCCCGCCGGCGAGACCCGCGAGCAGGCAGCCGAGCGCAAACAGGGCCGTGAAGAGCAGGCCGGTATTGATGCCCAGCACGGAGACCATCGCCGGGTTGTGAGCAGCCGCACGGATCGTCTTGCCGATCCTCGTCTTCGCGATGGCCAGGCCGAGCACCCCCGCCATCAGCAG
Organism: Allobosea sp. 01N443; assembly: GCF_056399325.1. Taxonomy (NCBI): domain Bacteria; kingdom Pseudomonadati; phylum Pseudomonadota; class Alphaproteobacteria; order Hyphomicrobiales; family Alloboseaceae; genus Allobosea; species Allobosea sp. 01N443. The sequence goes on along the minus strand of NZ_JBFTRC010000333.1, from coordinate 1,311 downwards.
CGCCGCGGCGATCAGGAACAGATAGAAGGGCGGAACGACCCCGCCCATGATGAAGAGCGGCGGCACCTGGAAGGCCGGCGGCATGCCCATGGCGCGGAATTCCGGCCCCCAGACGATCCGCACGAGATCGTCGAGGATCAGCACCAGCGCGTAGCAGACGAGCAGCTGCATCAGGACGTTGCCGCCATAGATGCGCTGCATGAAGAAGCGCTCGATGACGATCCCGATCAGGCAGGTCCCGACCGCGGCACCGAGCAGTGCGAGCGCATAGCTCTGCGTCGCCTGGAACACCGTCATCGCGAGATAGGCGCCGATCATGTAGAAGGCGCCATGGCTGAAGTTCACGATCTTCATCACGCCGAAGATCAGCGTCAGCCCGACCGCGACGAGGAAGAGCAGCATCCCGATAATGAAGCCGCTCGTCGCCTGCGTCACGAGGCAGGATGACGAGGACAGGCAGTCCGTCAGGGCGTTGAGGTCCATCGCGCGCTCGCCGGGAGGAAATGGGCCGGGCCGCGCGCCAGGGCGCGGCCGGATCTGATGGGACGCAGGCGTCGGGTCGACCCCGACGGATCAGGACGGGCTTCAGACGAAGCCCTTGTCCTTCTTCCACTCGGCCTCGAGCTCGAAGATGCGCTGCCAGGACACGCTCTTCATCTCGGGAACATAGGGCTCCTTGGCGATCGTCGTGCCCCAGCCGACGGCATAGTCGACGAGCGTCTGGTCGTCGGCCCGCATCGTGACCTTGCCCTCGGCGCCAAAGGGCGACTCGATCGTCAAGCCGCGCAGGACCTCGGCCAGCTTCTTGCCGTCGGCCGAATTCGCCTTCTTCGCGGCAGCGGCGAGGAAATTGACCGCCAAGGCGTTCTGCCAGGCCCAGTTGGTCGGGTACTCGCCATATTTCGCGCGATAGGCGTCGCCCCAAGCGGCGTTCTGGGGCGTCGCCGGGAAGGTCTTGATGTAGCGATTGCCGGAATGGATGCCGGGCGGCAGGTTCTTGACCGTGGTCAGCGCCGTGTAATCGGCCATGTTGACCGCGAAGAACTGCATCTGCGCGAAGAGCGCATAGATGCCGGCCTGGTCGATGAAGGAGGTCAGGTCGCCGCCCCAGAGGCAGGAATAGAGCGCCTGCGGCTTGGCCTGCAGCAGCTTGGTGATCGACTCGGTATAGTCGGGCTGGAAGATCTTCGGCCAGGATTCCGCGACGACCTCGGCCTTGGGCGCGAAACGCTTGAGATACATCACGAATTCGGCGGTCGTATCGCGGCCGTAGGCGTAGTCCGGCGAGCAGGTCGCCCAGCGCGTCAGCCC
>NZ_JBFTRC010000332.1:0-3261 GCF_056399325.1 Allobosea sp. 01N443 | reverse complement strand
GGATCACGATAATATTTGGGCGTGTGGACGCGGCAGCGCCAGGATCCACCAATTTCGGACCATCGACAATTTTCTGCGTAAGCCCCTCGCCTAGCACCAGAGGCGCTGTTGCGTGATCTACGAACATTCGCGCGCTTACGGTAAAATTGGACAAGTGCCGATTGCTGAAGACAGCGTGCGCAAACACGGTATCGCGATACAAAGGATCAACATTCCTCCACGCAGCCTCAACGAGCACTATGCTGAGCAGAACAAGCGGCAGCGAGATCAGGCGCCGGATACGGGATTTATCCATCGCAAATACGGCCGCCAAGATGAGAGCGGAGCATACAAACATAAGAACGGCAATCGCAGCCAGCTTCGTATAGTTCTGCAAAAAGAAAACGATCTCAGAAATTTCTCTCATCTGGTAGAAAAAATCTGAAAAAAGCAGTTTTTGCTTGAGATAAACGTATTTTGTCTTCGATAAAATTGACAATAACGTCAAAATTAATAGCGAAAACACTAAAGAAAAGAAAATCCTTTTAGTTACGAATAATGTAATAGTTGATATTAAAACAGCATAGCAAAGTGGCTGTGCTAAGAAAATTAGAAATGCCTGCCAAGTAACCGGAGGGGCATTCTGGGGAGGGTCGGGGTTCTCAGCCCAAATCGCGACCGCCAACACAGCGAGCGTGAGCAGCGTCGAGACCGCAAGACTGCCCAGAGCCCTATTCGCCTTCATTCTTATACCTCGTTAGCCAACTTTCATTTGAGGGATGCCAAAAAAACCCTCGTGACGCAAACCTTATCGCAGGTCGGCATCCAACACGCCGCTCGGAAGAGCGAGAGCCGGAGCGGATCATGCCGGTTTTCAGAACGGGATCTGCAGCTGGTTGATCGACGCGGGAACGGGGCAGAGTTCAAACATGAGCGGCGGCATGTGGTCCTCCTCCCAGCAGAAGGCCGCATAGTCGAGCTCCGCCCGTTCATCGGCCTCGGGGCTGCCAGGGCGCGCGTTCTCGATCTCGGCCATTCGCTGCCGGGCCACCAACCATTCCAGGGTGTCGGTGATGATCATCGCGCCCCCCCTTCATCAGTGACGCGTCGCCTCGTTGTCATTGRCCCCGACGCGCCTCGCCTCGCGGAGCCAGTGCCAACGATCGCCGGCGGATTGCTCGACCAGCCAAAGCTGCGGCCTGCCCTCGCGGGGCACGAAGAAGGCGTAGTCCTCGCCATTGGCCAGGCGATAGGGCGGATCGAAGACGACCAGCTTCTGGACCTGGCCGATGTTCATTTCGACCCGGCTCAATACGAAATTGCCGCCGCAGGCGATGATCTGCTTGGCCTCGCTGCGAGACAGGGCAGTTCCTGCGGGGGTAGGCGACGGCAGCATAGCTTGACTCCTTGGGGGGCTTGGATGTTCTATTTTTGTTCTCATTCGAGCGCGAGTCAAATGTCATTGTCCGATGCCGATCAGGCCGACCATTCCGCCAACCCTGGAGACGGATCTCCGGCACTATCCGTGGATCCTGCTTCGCTTTCGCTGCGATTACTGCAAGCGGTGGGCAGACGGGGGACTGGCGGCCTGTGCGGAGAAATTCGGCGCCGGCACGGCGCTGGGCGAGCTGCTCGAGATGTTCAGGGGGCGGTGCGCCTGGCGGGCGGAAATCCGCAAGCCGCAGAAATACGGGTTCAAGTGCGGGGGCTACTGTCTGGACGTTGGGAAGACACGGCCGCCCGATTTCCCGGCGACGATGGGAGGCTTGACCGTGATCGACGGCGGGCGGGATGATCTGCTCCCGGCCGAGCCTCGCGAGCTCGAGCGACGGAAACGGATAGGCGAGGAGTAGCGGAATGTGCGGTCGGTTCAGCCAGGCGTATTCGTGGGAGGAAATCGTCGCCTTCAGCCAGCCGCTGACGGTGCCGGCCGAGCGGCCGAACCTGCGAGCCCGCTACAACATCGCCCCGACGACCGAGGTCGATATCATCGTGCGCGACCAGGACGGCAACCGCGTGCTGCGGAAAGCGCGCTGGGGCCTGATCCCGGGCTGGTGGAAGAAGAAGGCGAACGAGTCCGGGGCGACCTTCAACGCGCGAATCGAGACGGTCGATTCCAGCGCCATGTTTCGCTCAGCCTATGTGAAACGTCGCTGTATCATCCCGGCGAGCGGGTTCTATGAATGGACCGGCGAGAAGGGCGACAAGACCCCGCATCGGATCAGTGCGGCCGACGGCGGCCTGCTCGGCTTCGCCGGCTTGTGGGAAGCCTGGACCAATCCAGAGACCGGCGAGGAGATCGTTACCTGCACGATCATCACGCGCGACGCGAACAAATGGATGTCGGAGATCCACAACCGCATGCCGGCGACGCTGCTGCCGCGCGACTTCGAGGCCTGGCTTGACGGCTCGGGCGGCAAGGATTTGCTGATGCAGCCGCCGCAGGAGCTGCGCGAATGGATCGTGTCTCAACGAATGAACAAGACCGGGGTTGGCGACGATGACCAGGCCACGGCTGAGCCATTCAAGGAGCTGCAGCATTGAGACCCTACAAACCCTATCTCACGCTCCAAAGGGGGGCAGATGCGATTTCCGCAGCCTCCTCACGACTGATTAACGGGCAAGCTGATGAATTACCCGTAACAACCAACCTAAACAGCATTAATAATTGATGGGATTATTCGGAAGATATACAAATTCGATAAAGAGCCATAAATCGACGCCCCGTCCTTCGCAAATTTTTCTATTCGGAGCCTCCGCCTCCAGACTCAGCAAATGAGCGCTTACGTCGATAAACTGCCGCGACACTTCAAACGTTGGCGGTAGGCCTTTGTGCCATGACATTAGCAACAAGCGTTTCGGGCTGAGAGGAAAGGAAACTTCGACGTTTTTGTGGAGGAAGCCACCGTCGCTCATCGGGTGCCTCGGGCCTATAACGACCCTGCAGACGGGGTTGTCGGATGAAATGACGAAGCCGCGCTCCGGCTCGACGACCGACCACGACATGTCGTGAATAAGAGGCATGATTGGTTTCGCATTCCCCAGGATGTCGAGTGTTCGTTCTTTGGGGATGTGGATTTCGAATGAGCTCGGATCAATCATGACCGACTTAATCTTAGCACGTTCTTCAGGGGTGTAGATCCTGCCTTCACCTTCTTCCATCTTACGAATGAAGGAGTTGAAGGCGCCGTCGTGCAAGGCGGTGGCGTGGTTTTGAAGCTGGAACATCCGGCTTTGCAGTTCAGCAGACATACGGCGTGCCGACCTCGTCCTGACATACAT
>NZ_JBFTRC010000331.1:0-5072 GCF_056399325.1 Allobosea sp. 01N443 | reverse complement strand
GTCGAAGGCATCGCCGAACTCGATCAGCATGTTGAGGGACATCGTCAGGCCGAAGGCATTTTCGCGCCTCGCATTGTCGATGAGGGCCTCGATCACCACGAAGGCGCCGCCCGGCGGCAGGGCGTCATAGGCTTTGCGGATCAGCGCCTTCTTCTTCTCCAGGTTCCAGTCATGCAGGATCATCCCCATGGTGATGACATCGGCCCTGGGCAGAGCATCGGCGAAGAAGTCGCCCCCCACCGCCGCGACCCGGTCGCTCAGGCCCGCCTGTTCGATCCGGCGCAGGGCGATCGGCACGACCTTCGGGAGATCGAAGCTGGTGCAGCGCATATGCGGATGCGCGGCCGCGACCATGCAGGAGAGCTGCCCGGTCGCGCCGCCGACATCGCAAAGGCTGCTGAATCTTGAGAAGTCGAAAGCCTCCGCAAACAGTTTGAAATTGCCGGCCGAGATCCCGGACATCGCGTTCATGAACTGCTCGAGCCGCGCCGGGTCGGCATAGAGCGTGGCGAAGACGGATTCTCCGGAATGCCTGGTCTCGTTCTGCGGCTTGCCGGTTTTCAGAGCCTCGGTGAGGTCTCCCCAGAAGCGGAAGAGGCGCGCATTCGCCATTTCCAGGATGCCGCCGATATAGGCCGGGCTGTTCCGGTCCAGGAAGAAGGCGCTGTCGGGCGTATTCGCATAGCGCGCCCCGGGGCCGTCGCCGTCACGGTCGAGAAATCGGAGCGCGACCAGCGCATCGGGAAAATCCGGGATGGCGCGCGGACTGAGCTGCAAGGAAGCGGCGATCTCGCCAGCCGTCATCGGCTGTTTGGCGAGCGTCGTGAAAAGCCCCAGCTCGACGGCGGAAAGCAGCGTCTTCGAGGCAAAGAACCCCATCCCGACCTGCATGATATGCGACGGATCAAGCCCGGACATGATGGCCCTCGTGCTCGTCGGTATCGCCCCCGGGGAAACCACGGCCCCTGGCGATGCCGATCCTAGCACAGGTGGCCGCAAACCCCGCCGCATCAACCCCCTCGTCGGAAAGGCGCGCGGCTCGCCTTTGGTCGATATTGCAACCCATGGGCGCATTCTGCAGGAATGAGCTGCAGCTTGCGATTCAGCGTCCAGGCCGAAGCATTATGCGGGCAGGAGGCTCGGGTCATGGCAGGCAAGGGGCGCAGAAGACTGCGCCGGGTCATGCGGGGTGAGCCGATCCGCGGATGCCGCCAAGGCCATCTCCGTAATGCCCGGCGAAATCGTCCGGCTGATCAGCCGGGCCCGCCAAGTCGCGCGATGCGACAGATCAGATGCAACCCCTCGATATCACCAATGGAGCGCTCGGAGCGTTCTGCGGACAGGAAATGGGGGCATCGTGAATTTTGCTAAGTTACGAGCGCTTGTCCCGGCTTATGGGAGCAGGTTTAGAGAACTTGCCATAGCTCATGAGAAGAGTTTCAGGGTGCTGTTTGGTTCCGCATTTATGATGGCTTTGGCCTTGCCGTATCTCATTATGTTCCATGTCGAATCTTGGGGTGATACTTTACAGTTTTCGACCTTTATGGGTGTGAGCGCGGGGGTGGGATCGCATCTGGCGGATAAGGTCGTCTCCTGATCGTTGCGGCTACTGGTGGCCCTTGGCGGGCGGGGCCAGTTTGCGTTGGAAGGGCCCAGGGGAGGTCGCCCCGAGGCTGCCCAGGGACCGTTGGGTCGTGACACCGGTTCTGACCCGGCTTCCCTGAAGCCCGCCGCCAGCCGTCTGGCTGTCATTCCAGTATTCGCGGCGCGCGCTGGCATTCGGGGTAGGGAGCGTCAAGAAATCGACCTACGATTGCATTTCGGTGCCGCGTTTCGGGTGTGGCGCTTAAGCAACTGCTGCCGAATACTTGCGCCTCAAAAGGTCGAATTCATGCGTTTCTGCTTGTCCTTTGCCGGCAACGGCGCGAGCCTCCGCCCCGTCGTTGAGTGCGTGAGGGAGTTTGCCCATGAATGCGCAATCAAGATCTGACCTGACGATGACCCGTTGTCACTGGGTTCTGTTCCGGACAGCGATCGTCGTGATCCTCGCAGCAGCCGTGTTGGCGCCGCTGACCCGGTGACGGGACAGCGCCGGCACAGTCCTGGATAAGATGCCCCGATCCGGCAGGCATATCTGGATCGGGGCCATGATCGCGATCATTCTCGTGTTCTACGCGTTCACGCATCCGTTCCGGATCGTCCTGCTCCGCGCGCTGGGCTATTGAGCGGCGCGGTGCTGACGGACGGCAGGATTGCGAGAACCGACATCGGCCCTCCGCGCCGCGCAGTCATGCGGCGCGCGGATTTGCAGCGCGGAGCCGGGCAGAGGAGCCCAGGCCCGACGCGACGTTGATCACGCTTCGGGCGCTCTCATCAGCCGCGGCCTTCCTGTCTCGGCGAAGGGATCGGCTGCCAGGGCGGCGGCGAGCGCGTCAGGCGGAACGAGCTCGCCGCCAAGCGTCTCATGGAAGGCGTGGGCGAGGCTCGCCTCACGAAAGCAGACCCGTATGGCGCCCTTGTCCCGCTTCACCGAGACGGCGCGGTACGTGATCTTCCAGCGCTCGAGCCAAGCGTCCATCTCCTCGAGCCTGCAGAGGAAATCGTCACCCTCGGCAACGACCAGGACCTGATGTCGCCAGGGCCTTATGGCCGGTTCACCACCCTCAACCATCGCGTCACCCTCAACCCGGTCGCAATTCGGCCATACCCGCCGTTCTTCGCGGTCAATGGTCCATCCTACATCCGCCAAACTGACATTTCGCTGACAGGACCTGTCAGCTTCGCGCGCGAGGGCTGCTGATAGACAGCGCCACTCCCAAGCGGGGCCGAACCTCGCCCGCTTGATCGTGACGAGACGGCGGAGGACGGACTCGCCCAGATCCGAGCATCAGCGTCCGCCCGCCAAGAAAAGTCCGTGGGCTCCTAGGGGCATTTCCACCAATTCGGAGCAGGATCATGGCCAATATCGACGGCACAACGGGAGACGACACGCTCTTCGGAACGGAAGACGCCGACCTCATCCGTGGTTTGGCGGGCGCCGATTTCATCCTCGGCTTCGGCGGCAATGATACGCTCGACGGCGGCGGCGATGACGATCAGCTGGCCGGCGGAGGCGGCGCCGACGTGCTGCAGGGCGGCGCCTCGGCAGCGCGATCGGGACCAGCGGCGATGGGCTGGCGGCCATCTCCTATGCGTTCAACGGCGGCAACACCTTTGTGCTCGCCGACAGCAACGACAATGGCAGCTATGACGCGGGCGATCTCACGATCCGCCTCAACGGCCAGCTCAATCTCGTCCAGTCGGATTTCGGCAGCACGCATTTTGTGATCGCCGGCGGCAATGGCGCGGATACGCTGAACGGCACCCAGGGGAACGACACGATCCTGGGGCTTGGCGGCAACGACACGATTAATGGCCGCGGCGGCGACGATAACATCGAAGGTGGCAACGGCGCTGACACGCTGACGGGCGGGGACGGCAACGATTTCATCCAGGGCGGCAATGGCGCCGACACGATCAATGGCGGCGAAGGCCGCGACTTCCTGACAGGCGATGCCGGCAATGACACGATCGATGGCGGCGCGGGTGATGACGGCGGGCTGGCGGGTGGCGACGGCAACGATACGGTGTCCGGCGGTGCCGGCGACGACAATGTCGACGGCGATGATGGGGCCGACACGCTTTCGGGCGGCATCGGCGACGACGACATGTTCGGCGGCGACGGCGCCGATGCGATGTTCGGGGACGCCGGCGCCGACGAATTGTTCGGTGGCCGGGGCAGCGATCAGTTGAGCGGTGGCGCGGGCGCCGACGAGCTGGAAGGCGAAGAAGGCGCCGACCGGATCGAGGGCGGCGGCGGCAACGACCAGTTCAACTTCAACGCCGGCGCCTTCCAGCCGGATTCGAGCTTCTCGGTGCGCGATTTCGTTGCCGATTTCCAGCGTGCCGGACTGGCCGACGGCGATGTGCTCCAGCTCTCCGGCGGCGATTTCGCCTGGGTCGGCCAGATCGAGGCCAATCCACGGATCGGAGCGGCCCTGCCGGGCGGCGGCGATGAGCTGACGCAGCTGGGTTATATCCAGCGTGCCGGCAATACGTTCCTGGTGGCCGACACCAATGATGACGGCCTGCTCGATGCCGATGATTTCACGGTCGAGTTTGCCGGCCTGCAGAGCTTCACGACCGGCGATTTCACCAACACCGACTTCGTCATCGCCGGCACGAATGGCGATGATGTCATTACTGGCACGCGGGACGATGACCGGATCTTCGCCGCTGGCGGCAATGACCAGGTCACCGGGCTTGGCGGCAGCGACGAGATCCATGGCGGCGCCGGCGACGATATCCTCGATGGCGGCCCGGGCGGCTTCGACAATCTGTTCGGCGAGGCGGGCAACGACCGGTTGACGCTCGCGACCAGTGACGGCGGCGGCGTCGCCTCGGGCGGCGAGGGCGACGACGTCCTCTTCGGCAGCGACAGCTCCTTCAGCAATTTCGACAACAGCCTGCAGGGCGATGCCGGCAATGACGAACTGCATGCCGGCGCGGTCGGCTCGGGCATGAACGGGGGAGGTGGCTCCGATCGGCTGGTCAGCGGTGTGGCCGACGACCAGATGGAGGCCGGCCGCGACGAGTTCGGCTTCGATCTCGACAATGCACAGGACCTCTTCGTCTACAGCGGAACCGGGCGCTGGAGCACGGAGGGCAGTTTCTTCGGCGACACGGTCTCCGGCTTCCAGGACGGCTCGGACCTGTTCGACCTGCGCGGCAGCGGCCTGCAATTCGCCGACCTCTCGATCGTCAACGAGGACTTCCAGACGACGATCACCTCGGAGCGCGGGCAGATCACGCTCTTCGAGAGCTTTGGGCAGGAGGTTTTTCTCAACCAGGATGATTTTCTGTTCGGCCCGGCGCCCGCGCCGTTCTCGACCGATCCGCTGTTTATCTAAGGCATCGGCCCGAAAAGTGGTTTCCGGTTTTCGGGCCAGCCGATGCCGGCAGCAAAGGTTCATCGGCCCGAAAAGTGGTTTCCGGTTTTCGGGCCAGCCGATGCCGGCAGCAAAGGTTCATCG
>NZ_JBFTRC010000330.1:0-3372 GCF_056399325.1 Allobosea sp. 01N443 | reverse complement strand
CCTTGATGTTCTGGCAGATCTTGGCCGCCTGGTTCGAGGAGCTGCCGTTTGTTGCGGGGCAATTGATACGAAAGCGTTTTTCCGAGCTGTCGCTACCGGCATCCTTGGCGACGACTCCCTTGCAATACGGCGTGTTGAATGCACCGTCCGTCATCAACACGACCACCTTGATCAGTTCACGCGTGCCGTAGGCAGCAGGCCGGCTCTTCGCATCGGGCCAGAGGAACCCGAAATTCGGCGACACCATATACCAAGCCCAAGCGAGCCCGATATGACCAGCCGTCACCCCACTGGCGACAAAACCATCGACGGTAGTTTTCAAGGTAGTCCTATTATCAGAGAGCGGCACAATCTCGTTACTGAGGCACTTGCCATCGGACGTGTAGTTCCGCCCCAGCAATGCAAGAGTCGGGGGGGAATCCGTATAGGCATAAGTCCCGGCCCGCTCAGTCACACACGTACTGATTCTGAATGTCTTTGAGTCATTCTCGGCGTTTGTAAAGGTAAATTTCTCCTTTCCCGGCATCGTGCTTATTTCATCCTTCGTATATCCCCCTCGAATCTTGTCGGCATACGAACCCACATTCACAGCCATCGAGTAAGGCACAAGCGCGACGCGGGAATAGTACGGCGTCTGTTGATCCTTGACGACCAGATCGATCAGTTCTTTCGCCGCTGCCCTAAGATCAATGATGTCCTGCCCCTGCATCGACCCCGTGACGTCGAGGGCTAATCCAACCTCTATGCTGTTCGACGATCGCACCACCTCGGCCTTGGCAGAAACCGGAATGTTCTCCTTCCCCAGCAGCGCCATGATTGAAACGGGAACCGTCGCTTCCGCCGTGGCTATGACGCGCTGCTGCGCATCCATTCGAAAGTTCGCAGAGGTCAGTGTGCCGTATTTTGCGTTGTCCATATTCGCGCGCAGCATTGCCATGCCGAGACGCTGAATGTCGGCCTCGCTCGCCGCATTGGAGCGAGCGATGTACAGAGCGGCAGAATCCAGACCCGTCTGAAGTGCGAGCCTGGTGGTCGAGGCGCGGCTATAGTCGATGAGCGCAAAGGTGAGGCCAATCAGCAGCGGCGCGGTCAGCCCGAACATGATCAAAACGCCACCGTCCTCACGATGGACGAGCTTCTTGAGCGCGGCGTAAAGGCGGTTCGAGCGAAGCGACATGATGGTGGGCCCCAGGGTTTGAGGGAGCAAACCATCCCCACCTGTCACAAGCGTTAATTGTTTCGGGCGACCTCACGGAGCAGTGAAGAATCCATTAGCGCAATCGCCATTTCTTGCACCGATCAGGCGCTCATGCGCCCGGAAGCGGCGGTACCGGCCGCGGACGGCCCTCCTCGTCGATCGCAACGAAGGTGAAGGTCGCATCGGTGACCTTCTCGTGCAGGGTCGTCCGAAAGCGCTTCGCCCAGGCCTCGACATGGATCTTCATCGAGGTCCGGCCAACGGATTCGACTTGGGTGTAGACGCTGAGGACATCGCCGACCTTGACCGGGCGGATGAAAGTCATGGCTTCGACCGCGATCGTCACCACCCTGCCCTGTGCACGATCGACGCCGGCTATTCCACCGGCCGAATCCATCCGAGACATCACCCAGCCGCCGAAGATATCGCCATTGGCATTGGTATCGGCCGGCATGGCGATGGTGCGAACCGTCAAATCGCCCAACGGCTCCTCGTCCGGCTTTAGGCCTGGCTCGATCATCTCTGCTCCCTTCCTCTCCGACATGGAGGGAATGGAGCACATGACGCAGCATCGGCGCCAGCGCGAAGCCTGTGGCAATCCCCACGAACGGCCTCGAAACAATTGCGCAGGAGCCGGCGAAGCTCCTTCCGGCATCGCCCTTGAGAAGGGAAAACCAGCCGCTGCTGGAGAGGCTCCCTGCGGCGCTGACGATCCATGGATCGCGCTCCTGCGCTAAGATCAGTCGTTGAGGAGGACGCCATGACGAGACCACCCGCCATGATTTGCATTTCGCTGCGCTATGCCGATGCTCCGCGCGTGTATGACTGGCTGATCGAGGCCCTCGGCTTCGAGAAGCACGCCGCCTATTACTCGGACGACGGCAAGACGCTGCTCCATGGCGAGCTTCGCATGGGCGAGAGCTTCGTGATGCTCGGCTCTGCCGACAACAATCCCTTCGGCAAGCTGGTTTCACGCCCGGCTGAGCTCGGTGGCACCACAGCCTCGCCCTATATCGCAACCGACGATATCGATGCCCGGTGCGAGCGCGCCCGCAAGGCCGGTGCCGAGATCAGCATGGAGCCGACCGACCAGCCCTATGGCAGCCGCGACTTCATCTGCAAGGATCCGGAGGGGCATGTCTGGTGCTTCGGCACCTATCGGCCGGGACCGATGGCGGGGTGATCAGGCTGGCTGCAACCGCGGCCTTGCCCGCAGCATCAGCCAGGAGACCACGGCGAGATTGATCAGGTTCCAGGCCAGCCCGTTCAGGAAGGCAACCCTGTAGGAGGCAAAGAGGTCGTAGATCAGCCCGGAGATATAGCCGCCGAAGGCCATGCCGAGAATCGTCGCCGACATCACGATGCCGATCCGCACCCCGGCCTCCTTGGCCGGCAGGTACTCGCGGATGATCACCGCATACATCGGCACGATCCCGCCCTGGAACAGACCAAAGATGCCGGTGACGATGTAGAGCGAGGTCAGCCCGTGGAAAAAGAGATAGAGGAAGAGCGCAACACCCTGCATCACCGAGCCAAGCGCCAGGGTTGCCGCTCCGCCGATCCTGTCAGAGACGAAGCCGGAACCGATGCGGCTGACGATGCCGAGCAGCAGCATCAACGAGAGCATTTCGGCGCCACGCGCGACGCCGTAGCCAAGGTCGCCGCAATAGGCGACGATATGGACCTGCGGCATCGCCATTGCGACGCAGCAGGCGAAGCCGGCGACCGACAGCAGCAACTGCAGCTGGTTCGCTGAAAGACCGAGATCCCCGCGAGCCCCGGCACTCGAAGCCTCGGCCGCTGCCAGCGTTTCGGCGGCCGGGCGCCTGCGGAAGAACAGGGAAAGCGGCACCAGCACAACYAGCGCCGTCAGGCCGATGCCGATATGCGTGGCGCGCCAGCCATGGTTCTGCAATCCCCAGGTGATCACCTGCGGCCAGATCACGCCCGCGAGATAGCTGCCGGATGCGCCGAAGACCACGGCGAGCCCGCGATGCTTGCGGAACCAGTGCGAGAGATCGGCGATCAGAGGCGAGAACCCCGCAGCGCCGCCGATCCCGATCAGCAGGCCGTGGGCGAGAGCGAATTGCCAGAGCGTGCCGGCAAGACCCGCAAGCATATAGCCCGCACCGAGGAAGACTCCACCCATCACGATCGGAACGACGATGCCGTAA
>NZ_JBFTRC010000329.1:0-3386 GCF_056399325.1 Allobosea sp. 01N443 | reverse complement strand
CCAGAGCCCTCAGGCTCTCTTGACTATGCTGTATCGCTCGACGAACCGCCTCTGTCGTCGTGGCGCTCCCATGGTGAACCTGGCCCATAGCGCCTCCTTCCACTCACGCGAAAAGACTGCACCATCAAAGCCCGGGATCAAACACCTAGGAAAGGCGCAGCCGCGTCTCCGCATCGAACAGGTGTAGCCGGTCGAGATCGCATGCGAGTTTCACTGCCGCTCCGGCGGCAGGTACGAAGCGGCCATCAGCCATGCCGACCACTTCGCGGCCGGCGAGCTTGACGATGACCTGCGTCGTGACGCCGAGGGGTTCGGCTACGACCACCGTGGCATTGAGCTTCTGCCGCCCCGCGGAGGTGAGGTCGGGTGCATCGAGCGGCTCGACCGTGAGATTGTCGGGCCGCAGGCCCATCAAAACCGTGCTGCGGTCGCCGAGGCGCGCGCCCGCGTCAGGGGCGAGAGTGAGCGCCGCGCCACCGGGCTCCAACGCCAGCGCGGGCATCCCGTTCTGCTGGACCACGGAGACCTCCAGCAGGTTCATCGTCGGCGTGCCGATGAAACCGGCAACAAAGGCGCTCGCAGGGGTGTGAAACACGTCGAGCGGCGTGCCGACCTGCTCGATCCGTCCGTCGCGCATGATCACGATTCTGTCAGCGAGAGTCATCGCCTCGATCTGGTCATGCGTCACATAGACGATCGTGGTGCCGATCGACTGGTGCAGCCGCTTGATCTCGGTGCGCATCTGGCCGCGCAGCTGGGCGTCGAGATTGGAGAGCGGTTCGTCGAACAGGAAGACGGTGGGATCGCGCACGATGGCGCGGCCCATGGCGACGCGCTGGCGTTGGCCGCCGGAGAGCGCATTAGGCCGGCGTTCGAGCAGGTCGGTCAGCCCAAGCAGCGCGGCCGCTTCGCGTACCTTGCGGTCGATCTCGGCCTTCGGCAGTTTTGCAGCGTAGAGGCCGAAGGCGATGTTCCGGTGCACCGTCATATGCGGGTAGAGCGCATAGTTCTGGAACACCATCGCGATGTTCCGGTCCTTGGGCTCCAGCGTGTTCACGACGCGGCCGCCGATCGAGATCGTGCCGTCGCTGAGGCTCTCGAGCCCGGCGATCATCCTGAGTGTTGTCGACTTGCCGCAGCCTGAAGGACCGACCACGACGATGAACTCGCCATCGGCGATCTCGAGGTCGATGCCGTGGACAATGCCGACATCGCCATAGCGCTTGACGACCTTGCTGAGCGAAACGCTGGCCATCGGCTCAAAGTCCCTTCGGCGCGGAGAATGAGGCAATGGCGCCGGACAGCGTCTTGCCCGCTGCGGCGTCCCGCGCAGCGTGACGGGCAATCAGCTCCCGCGCCTCTGCAGCCTGTGCCTCGTAGAGGGAGAGGCTTTCGGCGATCGCGGCAGGGGCCGGTCCGCCTGGGAGGGTCCGCACCGAGACGAAATACTCGGGCGTCACGGCCTCGCGGAATTCGGCCTCGGTCAACACCGGGTCGCGGTCGGTGACCTTGCGGAACAAGGCGACGAACTCGGCATAGGGCACCGTGCCAAGGGTCTGCCGGGTCGCCTGCAGGTGCTTTGCCATCGCGGCGGCGACATGATGCGTGATGGCGAAGGGCAGTTTTTCGCGGCGCACCAGCGTGTCGGCGAGCTCGGTGATCGTGGCGTAGGACGCCTCGATATTCGCCCGCGCCCGCGTCTCGTCGACCTTGGCGGATGCGAAGACCCCGCCGAGAAGGCTGAGCGCGCGTTCGGCCATGACGAAGGCTTCGTAGCCCTGACCATGGACCTCGTGCTCATTGTCGTTCATGTCGGTGAAGGGCGTATTGTGCAAGGCGAGCAGCACCGCGTCGCATTTGCCCCCGGTGAGCGAAGCCATCAGGCGCAGATGCTCGACGGGAACCGGATTGCGCTTCTGCGGCATGATCGAGGAGATCTGCACGAAGCCGTCGGAGAAGCGCAGTTGCCCGACCTCGAACGAGGTCCAGAAGGCGAGGTCCTGCGCGAAACGGCCGAGATTCAGCGCCAGCACCCGCAGGGCCGAATAGACGCCGGCGGTATAGTCGCTCGAGGCGATGCAGCCATAGGAGTTCCGCAGGAAATCGGGGAAGCCGAGCAGGTCTGCGACGCGGGCGCGGTCGAGCGGGAAGCCTGTCGTGGTGATGGCAGCTGCGCCCATCGTGCTGAGGTCGACGACCTCGCGCGCCTGCATCAGCCGGGTCACGTCGCGCAGCAACACCTCGATCACTGCGCCGAGATAGTGGCCATAGGTCGAAGGCTGGGCCGGCTGGCCGTGTGTATAGGCGAGGATCAGCGTGCCGGCCTCCTCGCGCGAGCGMCGGATCAGCGTTGTGATCAGGTCGAGCAGCTGCAGGCCGAGCGTGTCGAGCCGCTCGCGCAGCGCGAGCTTGAACAGGGTGTGGTCGATATCGTTGCGCGAGCGCCCGGTATGCAGGCGCCCGGCGATGTCCTTGCCTATCAGCGCCGCGAGCTTGGTCTCGATGAAGAAGAACAGGTCCTCATGCTCGCCGGTATAAGCGGCGGGTTCGGCTCCGGTGAGTTCACGTTCCACGATGTCGAGAGCGCCAAAGATCGCCGCCGCCTCGGGGCGGGTCAGCAGGCTCTGCTCGGCCAGCATGACGCCATGGGCGCGGTGCAGGCGCAGGAGATGGGCGAGATGATGCATCTGGCTATGGGCAAAGCCCGGCGCCAGCACGGTGCGGGCATAGACCGGCGCCGGAAAACGGTCGTCGCTGCCGGAAGGGGCGTCGGGCGTAAGCGCGTTCATGCGAGAATCAGCCTTTCAGGCCCGCGAGCACGACGCCGCGGATGATGTAGCGCTGGAAGATGACGAAGACGACGAGCGTCGGCAGCGTCGCGATGGTGGCACCGGCCATGATCAGCTCCCAATCGGTCAGGAACTCGCCGGAGAACGAGGCAAGGCCGACCGGCAGTGTGTAGAGCGCACGGTCATTTGTGGCGATCAGCGGCCAGAGGAAGGCGGTCCAATTGCCGAGGAAGGTGAAGATCGCCAGGGCCGACAGCGCCGGCGTCACCAGCGGCAAAGCCACCTTCCACCAGATCGCGAATTCGCCGAGCCCATCGATACGCGCGGCATGGATGTAGTCGTCGGGCACGCCGGCGAAGAACTGCCGCATCAGGAAGACGCCGAAGCCGGTCATCAGTCCGGGAAACATGATGCCCCAATAGCTGTTCAGCCAGCCGAAATTCTTGGCCATCAGATACCAGGGCACTACCAGCATCTCGGTCGGGATCATCAGCGTCGTCAGGATGGCGATGAACACCACCTCGCGGCCGCGGAACTTGAACTTGGCGAGCGTGTAGCCGATCAGCGAATCGAAGAAGAGCACGGACAGGGTGACGA
>NZ_JBFTRC010000328.1:0-3466 GCF_056399325.1 Allobosea sp. 01N443 | reverse complement strand
CGGCCGCGCTACCCGCGCGGTGGCGCGTGGCTACCGCCAGGCCTTCGATGCCTACAATCTCGCTCTCGCCAAAAAGCCCTGACGCGCGAGAGCGGCAGGAGTGAAGGTGTGGGCAGGTGATTTCCTGCGTTCGGCAACCATCGGACATTTGATCAGTCACGACTTGATCGGATGTCCGAGTTCAATGCTGCGAGGCAAAGCATGAACTACATCGTCGATGCCCTGCGCAATAATCCCGAGCTCGCCATCTTCCTGACGATCGCTCTCGGCTTTCTCATTGGAAAGGCGAAAATTGGCGGCTTCAGCCTCGGCGTCGTTGTCGGCTGCCTGCTGGCGGGCGTCCTGGTCGGCCAGCTCRACATCAAGGTGCCGGCCGCCGTGAAGACGGTCTTCTTCGACCTCTTCCTCTTCACGACCGGTTACAAGGTCGGTCCGCAGTTCTTTCGCGCCTTGAAGCGCGATGCGCTTCCACAAATGGCGCTAACGGTGGTGCTCTGCGTCACGTGCCTGCTGGTGGCGCTCGGCTTCGCGAAACTGCTGAACTTCGACATGGGTACTGCGGCCGGACTTCTCGCCGGGGCGTTTTCGGAATCGACCGTCATCGGAACAGCGGGCGAAGCGATCCAGCGTCTCGACCTACCGCAGGCCGAGCGGACGGCGCTCATCAACAACATCCCTGTCGCCTACGCCGTCACCTATCTCGTCGGGACGGCGGCCCTGGTCTGGTTCCTGCCGAAGGTCGGTCCCAAGCTCATGGGCATCAACCTTCGCGAGATCGCGGCACAGCGCGCCGACAAGGCCGGACCGGGCAGCGATGCCGAAGGCGTCACCTCGGCCGCCCGCCTGTTCGACGTTCGCGCCTATCGCGTCGAAAACCCGGTTCTGACCAACAAGACGATCACCGAGATCGAAGCCCTCATCAAGGAGACCCGTGCCTTCATCCTGCGCGTTCGCAGCGGGGTGGTGCTGTTCGGCCACGCTTCGGATCGCAGGATCCAGGCGGGCGACATCATTGCCATCATGGCAAGACACGAAGTTCACGCCGCCCGCGGCGACCTCATCGGACCTGAAGTGAGCGATCCCGAGCTGCTCGACATTCCGCTCGAGGCGCTCAACGTCATCGTGACGTCCCGCAGCATCGACGAGAAATCGCTGGGGGAACTGGCCGAAGCGGAGTTCGCGCGGGGGGTCTTCCTATCCAAGCTGACACGCTCAGGCATCGAGATGCCGATCGAGCCGACGACACGCGTCAATCGTGGCGACGTCATGTCGCTGGTCGGGCCGCTGCCGGAAGTCGAGCGGGCCGCGACCGAGCTCGGCTACCCCGACCGCCGCACCTCCGCAACCGACATGGTCTTCGTCGGCTTCGGGATCTTTCTGGGCGGATTGTTCGGTTTGCTGACTCTGGTCGTCTGGGGGGTGCCGCTGACCCTGACCGCGAGCGGCGGCGCCCTCTTCATGGGGCTCGTCTTCGGCTGGCTCCGCTCCGTCTACCCCTTCTACGGCCGCATTCCCGAGCCGGCGATCTGGATCTTCGATACGGTCGGGCTTTGCATGTTCATCGGCATCGTCGGGCTCGGCGCCGGACCGAGCTTCGTCTCGGGCCTGAAGGCGACCGGCATCAGCCTGATCTTGGTCGGCCTCGTCTCCGCGCTGCTGCCGCATGTCGTCGGCATTCTGTTCGGGCGTYACGTCCTGAAGATGGATCCGCTGATCGTGCTTGGTGCCTGCGCCGGGGCTGGCACCATCACAGCCGCCCTCCGGGCCATCCAGGACGAGGCCCAGAGCAGCATTCCGGCGCTGGGCTACACGGTACCCTATGCCATCGGGAACATCCTGCTCACGGCCTGGGGGCCAATCCTCATCGGCATCATGTCGCGTTAGGAGTCGCTGGCGCTGGTAGCGCCGTGCTGCCTGCGGTGGCTGGGTCAAATCGAAATTGATTTGAGCTTCGACCTCGCTCAACCAGGGACGAGTTTCAAAATGCCCAGTGCGGCAAAAGACGTGCTGTCGAAGGGTCCCTTCTTATCGCACCATCCGGACGCCGCGATAGGTGGCAAAGTACCTGCCGAATTGGTGGGGCGTCGGCGCACACGAGACCGCCAGGACATATGGGAAGAATGGCGCTGGACGACTTGCGGATTGAGCGCTTATCGCCTCGAGAATCGAACCCGGATCGGGACGCACCGTACGCGACCTGCTGGGCGCCCGGGAGTGGCGCATCCGAGCTTTGCCGCCTGGAGGCGAAGCAGCCGAAAGCAACGCGCAGCGGCGCAAAACGAGATGCCGACCCCGACCAGCAGCGGGATCCAGCAGGCTGGAACAGGACCAGTCTGAGTGTGGCAGTATTGTCATAAATAGGAATTCCGGTAGAGGCGCGCCTATGCAGACATTCATCAACTCCTTTCTGCTAGTGCTTGCCGCGATCTTCCCTGTGGTGAATCCTCCGGGGACGGCGCTTGTCTTTATCGGGCTTACGAGTGGACTGACACCCAACGTTCGGCGCGCACTGGCGCGGCGGGTCGCATTCAACTCCCTGCTCGTCCTAGTGGGTTCCTTTCTGCTTGGAGCCTTAATCCTGCAGTTTTATGGTATATCCATACCGGTCTTGCGCGTTGCGGGCGGTTTCATCGTCGCGGTATCCGGTTGGAAGCTTCTCAACAAAGGAAGCCGCACGGAAATCGAGGCCACACCCAACTCTGCGCATCTAGGAGATCCGCTCAGCCTGGCGTTCTATCCGTTGACGCTGCCCCTCACCACTGGCCCGGGCACGATCGCGGTGATGATCAGTCTCGGCCTCTCGCGGGGCGCTCAGCGACCGGCCGACGAGCTGTTGTTCATATTTGCCAGTCTTGCCGCTGTCGCGGTGATCGCCTTCGCAATAGGAATCTGCTTCTCATACGCGCATCGAATGCAAAGGTTTCTCGGTCCAGGTGGAACCGACATTGCCGTACGTTTAACCGCATTCATCCTCTTCACCCTCGGCATGCAGATCATATGGTCCGGAGCGAATGAGTTACTCATCTCGGTCCTGCATCCTGGCTCAATTCCGGCCGCCCCGAAGCCACTGGGCTGAGCGCACCGGTCCGCGTGCGAGCACTAGCCMTTCGTCAGGACGACGACCGTTCGTGAAATTACCGCCTCCAATAGCCGGATTTCCGCGCGCCAATGTGGTGATCCGAATCCTTCCGGGAAAGAGCGCCGACATTCGCGCCCCTTTTCCTGCCGGGCCAGATGTTGCGGGGCGATGCTTGAGGACATGAGTTCGGGTTGATAGTGAAGAGGCGCTGCGAGCCTCTCACGGCAGTTCCGTTTTTTTCACCAGGTGGGGGCCGCAGTTTGCCATGCGCGACCTAATCTCCACGCCATCGGTAAAGCTCTATCTCCGCGAGGCGCGTGAGGTGCGGCGGCTGACGAAAGCACTGGCCTTTGCCGCCGAGGCCCATCGGAACCATCGTCGCAAGGG
>NZ_JBFTRC010000327.1:0-3483 GCF_056399325.1 Allobosea sp. 01N443 | reverse complement strand
CCTCTATCAGGATGAGAGCGGCGAGATGGGCAATATCGGCGCTGATCCCTTCCTCAACGGTCAGGACGGCGAGGTGAAGAACCTGCGCGTTGCGGTGACAGGGAAGCCGGCGGGCGGGCAGGCGCTTGTCACAGCCAGCTTCCAGAGCCTCGGAAAGACGGTGACGGTGCCGTTCCGGATGATCTGGGAAGCTGGCGCCTGGCGTATCGACGATATCGGCGATGGGAGCGACGGCATCCGGGAGGCGCTGTCGCAACCGTACGAGTGCGGCTCCTTCATGAAGAAGCCCTGCACGCGCTGAGGCCCGCTGCTATCGCGCGAATTTCGACCGGTGCATCGCCGAGCGTTGGCCCGCATGGTCGAGCGCGCCGGATTTCCCTGCCTTGCTGCTTGGGACGGACTTCATGCCTTTACCGGCGTGCCGGCTCGCAGGCTGCGTCTTGGCGGCCTCCTGGCGCTGCTTCAGCGCCAGCGCCTTGCGGGCAAGGCTGCGCTGGCTCGGAGCGTGCAGCTTCTCCGTGCGGCGCGTCCGCTCGGCACCGACCCGCTTCAGCGCCGAGGTCAGCATGTCGGCCTTCGCCTTGGTGCCGCTGTTGTCGGAGGCAGCGCGCGCGCCCTGCGGCTCGGATTTGCGGCGCATCTCGCGCCGCTGCTGGCGGGCGATCGAGCGAGCCCGGTCGCGGCGTTCGCGCAACTGGACCGAAAGCTCCTTCAACTCGGCATCGGTCGCGCCGCCGATGGTTCGGCGCTGGGTCCGGGTAAAGAGCTCGTATTCCGACTTGTCGAGAAGACGCTGGATTGCCTTGGTCGATTGGGCCATGCCGTTTCTCCTTGCTAGGCTGTCGGTGAAGCAACCTTAGCGACGGCGCGAGGTTCCGGGTAGCGTCGCGTCGATCATGCCCGTGCGCGGTTGTTCCGGCTGCCATGCCCGGTCTAAAGGTCGGGAAACGTCATCACGGAAATCCCGCAGCGACATGAGCGCCGTCCACCAGCTTCCCGTCCGGGTCTATTATGAAGACACCGATTTCTCCGGCGTCGTCTATCACGCCTCCTATCTGCGTTTCATGGAGCGCGGCCGGACCGAGTTGATCCGCGCGCTCGGCGTTGAACAGCGCGAGCTGTTCGACGGGGACGCGGCGTTGGGGTTCGCGGTGCGCCGCATGACGATCGATTTCCTCAAGCCCGCCGTGATGGACGACATGCTGACCGTTGAGACCGTTGCGACGGCTGCACGCGGCGCGACGATGGATATTGCCCAGCGCGTGCTGCGTGGCGAGGAGGTGCTGATCACTGCCGAGGTCAAGGTCGCCTGCGTCGGCGGCGGGCGGGCTCGGCGTATTCCCGACACGCTGCGCCACCGGCTGGGGCTCGATGCATGATGGGCGGTGAACATCGTCGACGCCATTCGCCCGCTATGTTAGCGCTCCTTACATGATCGGACGGCGGCCGGATTCGGAGCGACGCGGCTATCACCACGGCAACCTCAAGGAGGAACTGGTGAGGGCGGCGCTCGAGCTGATCACAGAGAAGGGCGCGAACGGCTTCACCGTTGCCGAAGCCGCACGGCTGGCCGGGGTCAGCCCGACGGCGCCGTATCGGCATTATCGCGACAAGGTCGAACTGATGGCCGAT
The DNA here is from genome assembly GCF_056399325.1 of Allobosea sp. 01N443. NCBI lineage: Bacteria > Pseudomonadati > Pseudomonadota > Alphaproteobacteria > Hyphomicrobiales > Alloboseaceae > Allobosea > Allobosea sp. 01N443. The sequence continues at coordinate 1,851 of NZ_JBFTRC010000327.1, read as the reverse complement.
GTCGCGACGCGCGGCTTCCAGGCCTTCGAGGCGGCACAGTCGCGCGCCTGGAACGAGGGCAGACCCAATGCATGGACTGCCTTCCAACAGTTAGGCCAGACCTATATCGCCTTTGCTCATGAGCAGCCGGCCTATTATTCCGCGATGTTCGAGGCTGGGGTACCACTCGATGCCAGCCCGGAATTGCGTCTCGCGGCGGATCGTTCCTTCCAGATGCTGCGCGCGGCCTGTGAGGCCCTGATCGCGACCCTTCCGGCGGGGCGCCGGCCGCCGGCGCTGATGATGGCGCTGCATGTCTGGGCGATGTCGCATGGCGTGGCAGCCTTGTTCGGGCGGGCCGATGCGGGCCGTCGCTCGTTGCCGATGTCGGCGGCCGAACTGCTGGAAGCCAATATGCTGATCTATCTGCAAGGGCTCGGCMTCTCGGCACCAGCGAATTGAAACCGGCCTCCGCCGCTTGACAGGGATCGGGTGCGTTCCCATAATGTGTATGTGACTAACATACACACTCACTGATATCGCGAGGGATCGATGCCGATCGTTGCGAGGCTTGATGAATATGGAAGAGGGGCCTGGTTCGCCTTTGCGGTACTGGGCTTCATCGTGTGGTGGCCGCTTGGTCTTGCGACCCTGGCCTTCATGTGGGGGAGTGGACGCATGTCTTGCGGATATGCCGGTGGAAACCGGTTCGAGCACCGGATGAGCCGTCTTCAGGAGAAGATGGATCGCATGCGGGAACGCATGGGGGAACGCGGCGGCCCTGGCGGCGGCTGGGGTCGATGGGGCGGTCCGCCGTCCAGCGGCAACCATGCCTTCGACGAGTACCGCGCAGAAACCCTGCGCAGGCTTGAGGACGAGCAGCGCGAGTTCCAGGACTTCCTGGGGCGTCTGCGCATGGCCAAGGACAAGGCCGAGTTCGACCAGTTCATGGCCGATCGTCGGCCCGGCAGCCAACCGGACCAGGATGCGGCCTGACGTGTCCGCCTGAAACCTGACGCCAGAGATGGCCCGCCTCGGCAACGAGGTGGGCCATTTTGCTTTGATGAGACTCCGCGCGCAGGGGGGCTCAGCGCATCCGCTCGCGCCGCCCCAGAGCCCGCAGCAGCGGCGCGCCGTTCGATTCGTTTCGCTGTCAACCCGGCATTAACCTTGCTGGGTGCTTAACTCGACCAGCACGAGTCGCTGATGAAGAAAACCCCGGATGCGCCCATCTTTCGCCGGATTCAAAGGCAATTGACAGGAACGGCATGTTCCCCAGTTCGCAAATTCGGTGGTGGCGCGAGGTATTCGTGGCCTCGGTCATCGATTTGGTCGGCGGGAGATTGGATCAGCAGCGCTCGATCGCGCTGACCGTCTGAAAGGATGACAGAATGAACCCCGCCGAGGTTGCGCAGGCTGCGCCACAGATCGACATGTCGTTCTGGACGTTGTTCTGGCACGCCCATATCGTCGTCAAGCTGGTCATGATGGGTCTGCTCGGCGCCTCTGTGTGGTGCTGGTCGATCATCATCGACAAGACGCTGCTCTATCGCCGCACCCGCCGCGATATGGATGCCTTCGAGGAGGTGTTCTGGTCCGGTCGGTCGCTGGAAGAGTTGTATCGCGATCTCGCGAGCAAGCCGGTCAATGATATGGCGGCGGTCTTCGTCGCGGCGATGCGGGAGTGGAAGCGCTCCTTCGAGAATGGCGGCCGCTCRGTCRCCAGCCTTTCGGCACGTATCGACAAGGTTCTCGACGTCACCATTCAGCGCGAAACCGAGCGGCTGGAATCGAAGCTGCTCGTGCTCTCGACCATTGCCTCGGCCGCTCCCTTCATCGGCCTGTTCGGCACGGTCTGGGGCATCATGAATT
>NZ_JBFTRC010000326.1:0-3487 GCF_056399325.1 Allobosea sp. 01N443 | reverse complement strand
GCTCCATGGCAGGCCTCCTGACCGGTTGGATCGATGGAGCCTGACCGGAAGACCGCTCTCCGTCATCCCGTATCAACGGGCGGCCGGAGCCCCAACAACCCGATCTTTTTGCGTTGGCCCCGAACCGCTGCTTTCCCAGCGCGTTTCTCCACCAATCATGCCCCCTACACTTGGCCCGCAGTGGGAGGACGCCGCGGGCCGCTTTTTTTTGTTCCCGTATTCTGCTTTGATGGAACACCGAGGGGCATCATCGGTTTGTCTCTCTGTGCTGGCATCGCCACTCTCCAAGCCTGCACAGCCTCGGGCCCTGCTGTCGCCATAGGCGGGCCCTATCGCTCGGAATCAGGCGGATGTACCGTACCGAGGTCTCAAACACGTGGATTTACCACGTCGCAATCCCGATCGCGGGGCACCACTTCCTGTCTCGGCTTCAGGTGATGGATAAGTGGCTGACCGAGTGGGAAATCCCTTACCGGGTTATTCCAACAGAAATTGGTGATTCAGCCCTGTTGATCCGGTTTCCAACTGAGCGCTTTGCGCGCGCCTTTATCCTCGCGGAAGAGGCAGGGGGCACGTCCGTTTCGACCGGCCAACAATAAGCGGCTTTCTCCTTGAACGAGCGCGTTCAGGGCAGGACCGCTACCCTGGCGAGCAACGTGACCAGCTCTGCCTGACGTTTCGTGTTGGTTTTTGCGAAGAGCGCAGCTAGTTGCGAGCGAATGGTGGTGCGGCTTAGGTGCCGACTGCTGGCGACATCCGCGGGCAGATCGCCCTGCGCCATTTGAAGCGCAAGGCGCGTCTCAGCCATGGTCAGGCCAAACATGCGCTGAAGCATGAAGGGATTCGGTCGCAGGTGTGCATCAAGATCGAGCAGCATGACCACGCTCGTGCCGTCCGGTATGTCGTCCGCGACCTGATTGAGGAGGAAAGGCGTGTCGCTTGTGCCAGAGATGACGATCCAGCTCAGTGGACCGAGTCTCGGGCCGTTTGGGGCTCGCCCGATCAACCGCTTGAAGGCGCTGGTCAGCTGGCCAAGATCTTGAAAAGCCCCCTCATCGCAGCCAAGGATCAGTCTGGCCGTTGCGTTGGCCTCAACGATCTTTCGGTGGTTCTCGACGACGAGATAGCCGCAGCCGATTCGGTCGAGCATGTTCAGGGCCACAGCGCCGCGATAATTGCTTGTCGAACCTGATCTCCCCTTCTCCTGTGGCTCGCTGCTCAAAGTTGCGCTCAGCCTGGCGTCGTTCGGCCCAGAGATCATCGGTTCCAACCTTATCCCCCCAGCAATGAATACGCCCATCAAACTTTAACTATCGAGCCGCTCGCCTGTTCCTTTGCCGAGGTGCTGTATTTGCAGCGCTAGCCGCGCCGGGGAATCGCGGGTTTCGCCATGAGTTCGCTATTCAGTCTTAGCGTCATCCACATCCGGCACCGTCACGGCCTAGGGAGCCCCGCCGCGCCCCCTCGGAACGGCGGGGCGAACCTCGTGCGTGTGTTGGAGTGTCAGTTGTGTGCGCGCGTCGCGTTTTGCGTGCCGGCCCTGGGGCCGAGACTGTCCGTGGCCCGGTCAGCAAAGCGCGGGATGCGCGCCAGCGGAAGCTCAACTTTGACCCCATGCCGGAGCGGGTCGAGCCATGCCTGGATCTATTGGCTTCCAAGCCGCCTACCGGCAACGACTGGTCGTTTGAAGTGAAATGGGACGGCTATCGTCTCGCCATTCATATCGATAATCGCACCGTTCGGATCCTGACCCGCGGCGGGCATGATTGGACCAATCGCTTCCCGACGAGGACGTTCTTCAATTAAAAGATCCATCATGACCTAGTTTATGCCGTCTGCTCTCGACTCTAGTCGGATGTTGGGACTCGGTCAGAACGCGACATTGATCCCCGCAAGGTGTAGCGTACTGGAAGGGGCGCCCGTTCCTTGGCTCTCGCGAACGCGTTCGCGTTCCAAACGGAGTCACCCGGTGCGGCCGAGAATTTCTGTGACGGTGTCCGCCTCGCCCGGCATCCACCGGCTCCTGGAAGGTCGCCGGGATCTTGCCCCCTGAGCAGACGTTCCGAAGGTCGCAGRAGGGTCGCGAGCGGAAATTAACACCAGGGGCGTCGGCCGCCATTCCATGGTCGGGCCAAGCCCTCGTCGACGAGTTGGGCGCCGATCGAACCACCGCCGTTCGCGACGATACGAAGTTTTCGGCCGTACGAATCTACGTCCCGGCTGCCAATCGCTTCCAATCGGAAGGGCCTCGAGCTCAGCAGCTCGGCCAGCCTGAAGGTGGCCCGTTGACCGAGAGCTGCTTCGTCGGCGCATTTGGCTCCGCCTGTTTCCGGCGCGTCAATGTCAGCGATCCGGATCTTCTCGCCGCGAAACCGGAAGGTGTCACCGTCGATGACGCAGTCGCCGGCGCCCCGCCCACATAGCGGGAAGGAAGATTGCGCCTGGCTGGATCCTGCAGTCGCTGGGCGGATCACCTCGATCTCGTTCGGGCGCGGGTTTGATCTCGAAGACAGGGGATCGAGTAGCGTCGCCCGGATCGATCCAGCCGGTTAGGGGAGGGCGTTAGCAAGCCGAGTGCGGCCCCCATCGAGACGATGAAGGTGCACACGCAGACGACTGCCCATTGGGCCGAACTCATGCCGGCCAAGTCTCGTCGGAACGACATTGCTGGTCCTCCAGGCTGGAGAGTGCCAGAGGCGTCCTAAGGGACAGCCTAGGGAGACAGCACGGTTTGATGGTTCGCAGAACGAAACCGTTAGTGAAAATGGCCCGGCTCGCGGGCCTCAAGCGATAGCTTCTGACGCCGGATGGCGGCAGCAAACCTGAGGAAGCGAAGCAGCCTCACTGGCCAGGGTTAGGAGCCCGATGAGGGCGACCAATAAGGCATCAAAATTCGCTCGTGCGCAGGCACGCGGAAGGGTCACGGGGGGCTCTTTGGCGAAGGCCAAGGCGCCTATCCCGTAGCCTCGTCATGAGGCGTCGGACACGCGAATTTCTGTGCCTTAATTCGAGGCCAGTCTACGTCTCCAAGCCCCATGAGCGCGCAGGCGCTAGACCGCCATTCAAGAGCCGCCGAAGGGCGGCCAAACGACATCCGAAACCGATCAGGCCCGGGCGACGGCAGGGCTGGCGTGCGCAGGCGCGCATCAAGGTCGGAAGAGGATGGAAGTGGTGTGGTCCTGGGGGCTGTCGGAGACCGAAATACGGTGCGAAGGCACCAAGCAAACGAGACGCGCCCGAAGGGGTGCGTCACGTTTGCGGTATTGAGCCTATTTTTTATTTGGGGAAATGAGGCCCATTCCGGGCCTGTCCTTTGTGGCGCATTTGCGGGGATTTCTGCCGTCCTTGCCTGGGGCTTCTCAGGCGCCCTGAGCGGGCAACGCCGTCAGCTTGGGGCAGGGCCTGGTCCTTGGCGGGGAGGGAGGCTCCGTGGGGTCTTCAAGCCCGTCGGCGGGGAGGGAGGCTCCGTGGGGTCTTCAAGCCCGTC
>NZ_JBFTRC010000325.1:0-3515 GCF_056399325.1 Allobosea sp. 01N443 | reverse complement strand
GCCTATCGCCGTCGTCGAGGGCCGCGCGATCAGATAACCGAACAAGACGAGCGTCGGCGCCAGGGCCACGACGACCACCTCAATGTCCGAGATCCGCGGGAGCAACGCGAACAGGTAAATTCCGGCGACGATGATGGCGACGACCGCCCATCCCCCGAAACTGCGCATGCCGATCGCCGGGTCGTCCCGGGAGGCGAAGATCGAGCATGCCACCGCAGCCATCATCGGGGCGGAGGCGCCATCGTGCCAACCGGTGCCGATCCAGAATGCGCAGCAAAGCAGGATTGCTATGGCCGTGGCGGCTGCCGACCAGATGGCGAGCATGGGATCGCGATGCCGGGCGACCTCGGCCCCTGCCTCCGGATCGAACCGAAGGGTGACACGGGAGGGATCCCGGCCTTCGTCGATCGCGGAGCGGAGCAAGCGGCAGTCCTGCAAGAGATCGGCGAGTTCCAGCAGGCGGATCAGCAGACTGACGATCAGGACCTGGTCCCAGCTCGAGTCGGTGGAGAGCCCAAGGCGACGGGCCTCGATCTCCAACGACAGTTCGAGCGTCGGTTGCGTGACGGAGCCGTCGTCGGCGATCCATGCAGACAGGCGCTCGAAGAGCCGGGCGAGATCGGGTTCATCGTCGCGCAACCGGGGACCGAGTGCCGCGATCCGGTCGTTGATCGAGGCAAGGATCGGCACGAGCATCAGCATGTGCCGCCGGAGAATGCGCAATCCACGCGCGGCCTCGATGTCGGTCAGCCGGTCATGATCGAGGTGGCTCTCCATGGCTTCGATCTCGACTGCTTCCCTCAGGAGCCGCTGCAAATGCTGCTCCTGGCCGACCCCGCTGCCGGCGAGGGCCTCCCGCGACAGCTTGGCCGCGGTCGCGAGCCAGTAATCGAGCCGCTCGGAGATGACCGTGCCGCTGCTCTGCGGGAATACCGTCCCGGAGATGACCGCAGCGCAGATGATGCCCAGCGAGATTTCCTGAACGCGCGCGATCGCGGTGTCGAAGATGCTGCCGGGATCCGAGACGGACGGAAAGGCGATGATCGCAGCCGTATAGCCCGACAGAAGGAAAGCGTAACTGCGTGCCGTCCCGTCCAGCAGCGCGAGGCAAAGGCACAGGCCGACCCATAACGCGATCGCCAGACACAGCAGTTCCGGTACGTTGACGAGGCTCGGCACCATGGCCATGGCGGCGACAGCGCCGATCACAGTCCCGAGCAGGCGGTAGATCGCCTTCGCGCTCGTCCCTCCGGCGAGGGGCTGCGAGGTGATGTAGACGGTGGCCATGGCCCAGGATGGGCGCGGGAGATCGATCCACAGCGCGATGACGAAGGCGAGTATGGCGGCGCCGAAGGTCTTGAGCGCGAAGATCAGGTCCGCGTGTCTGACCAGGAAGGGCCTGTCCGGGGGCATGTTCCGGTCTCTGAGGGCGTCGCGTTGGCATGGTTGCCCAATGATCGACGGACCGCAAGTCGAGCTGCGCATTCAGGATCCGGCCGCTCGGCGCGGATGTCGACGTGCAGACCTTGGACTTGGACACCGTCGTCCAGCGCCGCACCTCCAGGGAACCGGTTGAGCGCGGCGGCTGGAGCATTTTTCACACGAACTGGCCCGGTTCCYCCATCACCAATCGGGCGCGCCGAGATCGCCATGGAAGGCTTCGGCAAACCCGTCGGACAGCTGGTGACGCCGAATATCTTCGGGCTCGATCGCAATCTGCCAATCACCAAGCCCAATGCCGCACGCGCGAAACAGCTCCTCGAAGAGACAGATTAACAACTCAACCTTCCCTAGAGGGCGTTAATACAAAAACACCAAAAAAAGGGCAAAAACAGGACGTAGTTCGTGATCATATTCTCTTGATTTCGATTTAGACATTTGATAGCGAGCCGAAATTACTACGATTACTATCGACAGTGTAGGAAATTCGAATATGACAATCCCACCAAGTGATGCGGAGGTGACGTTTCGACGGGTCACGTCTGCAAATGTCTCTGAAATTTGTGAACTGAGCGAGACCCTGCCCGAAGAACAGAGGGATTTTGTCGCGGACAACGGGTCGTCGATTGCAGAAGGATTCTGTTCGGAATCGRCTTGGTTCCGTGGAGTTTATGCGGGTGATGTCTTGATCGGTTTCGTGATGGTGCACGAAGGATCGGATTGGGACGATGGGATCGACTGCCCTGGCCCTTACTTGTGGCGTTTCATGATCGCCAGGCCTTTTCAGAACCGCGGCTTTGGAAAGCAGGCAATCTCCAAGATCGCTGCGCGCCTCCGATCGCGGGGTATCAGAGAACTTTACACGAGCTTTGGCCTTGGGCCGGGCAGCCCGCAGGCATTCTATGAAAAGCTCGGCTTTTCTCCCACCGGCGGAATGTTCGACGAGGAGATCGAAGTCGTCCTTTCGCTCGTGGATCGGTGAACGGGCACCCCAGGACATCCTGACGGCGTCCTCCCCGCTGTTCTGGAACGTCCGCCGGATCTGACGCCCTGCCCTGTCGATTGGGACGAGCGATCGCGCTCGGAGCCTGACAGCAAACCCGCCGGAGAGATCCGGCGGGTTTTTGCGTCACGTCCGCTTCGGCAACCCGAGGCAGCCGTACACGGGCAGCGACCATAAACTCATGTGGCCATCCCACCGGTGTTGGCTCTTGGAAGGGGACAGTGTGAACCTCGGCCTGGCCGGAGGCGTTCCTGCAGGGCAGCAAACTCGATCTCGACCTCGAGGAATGCCGCGGCTGACATAGCCAGCGAAGCTTCCGCGACGAGATGCGGGCGTCATCGCAGGGGACGCTCCCTCCTCCGCGGGACGACGGTGCCGCGAGGACTGGCTCGGAGCCCCGCACCGGACAGATCGTGCCACGCGTCGCGTGCTCCACCCCCGCGGAATCGGTCCACGGATGTCTTGAGTCAGACAGGAKGACCGCCATGCCGAAGAAGCGTCACAAGCCGGAAGAGATCAGCGACTACCGGATCACCAGAACAGGGATTGTCGTCCTCGCCAGAACCTCTGATGTCTGACTGCCGAGCAAGACCTTCTGCACACCACGGCGGCCATGAGAGGACATGACGATAAGATCACAGCCATTGAGCTTGGCCGATCGGACGATTGCCTCGGCAGGCGAATCATCAATCTCGTGCTCCAGATCCACCGTAACGCCGTGTTTGGACGCGTGTTGTTCGATGGACGCAAATCGTTCCTTCATCAGCGCATCAATCTGGTGGTCGTAGCCCCCGATGGGATCACCGACGCCGCTAAGTCGGGCTGCGCGTGCCATGTCCGGGCTCAGGGGCTCCGACACGGTCAGAACGGTGACTTTCGCCCCGAGCGGCTTGGCGAGGGCCAGGCCATGTTCAAGTCCCTTGCGAGCAAGTTCGGAGCCGTCTGTTGCGATGAGAATGTGTTTGTACATTTGTCTCTCCGTCAGCAATCGCATTGGCATTCTGGATGACAGTGATCCGAAGACAAGCATACGCTGCCGAGCGTCGTGACGATCGCGCTGATGTGCCTAAGC
>NZ_JBFTRC010000324.1:0-3645 GCF_056399325.1 Allobosea sp. 01N443 | reverse complement strand
AGCTGACGGTTTATCAGGCGGTCGCCTGCAATAGCCCGTGCCTGGCAGATCAGGACCAAGCCGGACATCGCTGCGGAAGACCAATCCGCAATCGCCACCTCAACCGCTTCGCTCCGCCACCTCAGATCGGCAGCAGCGCGTCGGGCTTCACATCGGCCACCGATGCGTAGGTATGGGTTTCCCTGACACCGGGCAGAGGCAGGATCACCCGTTCCAGAAAGTCCTGGAACAGCGACATGTCGGCAATTCGCGCTTTCACGAGATAGTCGAAGCCGCCGATGACCATGTGGCATTCCAGAACTTCGGATGCCTGCGAGATCGCCTGGGCAAACCGCTCGAAGATATGCGGGGCGGTGTGGTCGAGCCGGACCTGGATGAAGACCACGGTGCCCCGGCCGACCTTCTGCGGATCGAGGATCGCCCTCACCGCCCTGACATAGCCCTCCCGGAACAGGCGCTTGACGCGCTGGCTGGTCCCGGTCGGGGACAGGCCGACCCGGTTCGCCAGTTCGAGCGTGGTGCGGCGGCCGTCCTCCTGCAGCAGACGCAGCAGGTTGCGGTCGATCGCGTCGAGATCGGCGATTTCATGTTTCACGCTTGATGACCACAGATAGAGTGAATCTCACGCCAAACTCATGGAATGAGCATATTCAGCCGCAGCTGTACCGGCAATAGGCTGTGATTGTTGCAGTCCGGTGCTGTCGGCGGCCCCGAGCCCGCCGGACCGGCCGCGCCGTCACGGAGGCCAGCATGCGTAGCGCGATGTTCGGAGACGGAGCTGGCAGCAAAGGGCTGGCGATCCTGGCCGGTGCGGCCTTCGTTGCGATCACCACCCTCCAGTTCGTCGCCGCCCGCTTCAGCCTGCGCGAGCATCTGACTGCGGCCGATATCGTAGCCCTGCGCTTTCTCGGCGCGGGTCTCGTCTTCCTGCCGGTGCTTGGTAAGACCGGCACCGGAGGGCTGAAGGCGCTGGGCTGGCGGAAAGCCGGGCTGCTGGCGCTATTGGCGGGGCTGCCCTACCCGCTGCTCATCAATCAGGGACTGACCCAGGCGCCGGCCGCCCATGCCGCCGCGCTCTCTCCCGCCTCCATCGTCTTCTTCTCCTTGGTGCTTTCGCGCATCGCGCTCAGGGAGACGGTGTCCGGCGCGCGGCTGATCGGCATCGGCGCGATCATCGCCGGGCTGCTGCTCTTCGTTTTCCATGCAGGGCTCAGTGCCGGCGACACCTGGCGCGGCGATCTGCTCTTTGCCGGATCGGGGATCATGTTCTCGGCCTATGCGGTGCTGGCCCGGCGCTGGTCGGTCGATGCGGTGACGGCGACGATCGCAGTCGTCCTCCTCTCCTGCCTGCCGATGCCCCTGCTGCACGCCCTGGCGCCGAGTGGGTTCGCGGCCGCCCCGCTTGCCGAAATCGCCACGCAACTCGTGATCCAGGGCTTCCTGGCCGGTGCGGCTGCGATCGTTCTCTACACCTATGTGGTTCGCCAGCTCGGCCCGCAACCGGCTTCGCTCTTCATGCCCTGCATTCCGGTTGCGACGGTCGTGATCGGCGCGGTGGTGCTAGGCGAAATCCCGACGCCGCCCCAACTCGCCGCAATCGCCCTCATCACATGTGGAATGGTCTTCCCGATCCTGCGGAGAGCCTAGCCCGGGGCCGGCGCCGGAGCTTGCAGCCTTACGCCGGGACTTCGCCATTCCCGGTTTTCACCGAGACCCGGCGGCAGGCGCTGCGCGTGAAGCGCTCGATCTCGGCCAGCGCCGCATCCAGGCTCGGAAACGGACCATGCTTCATGGCCTTCATCGTCTCCTGCGCCTGGCCCGCGGTGACAAGCCGGAACTCGCCCGGGGGGTTTTCGGTGATTTCGCCCATCGGCCGGCCGAGCAGGTCGCTCAGCAGCCAGACGGTGTCATCGGAGCTCTGGGTGACGGTGATGTCCACGAAGCACTCGCTCTGATCGGGATGCCGACCGCCCGTTCAAGCGGAGGCAGGCCGGCGCTTCTTCGGCTTCGGCGGCTCGGCTGCGAGGAGTTCGCGGTCCAGCGCCTCCTTGGCCAACCGCTCAGCCTTCAGCCTCGCGGTCTTGGCCTCGCGGGCCTGGATGGCGCTCTCCTCCTCGGAGATGATCCGGTTGCGCACCGATGACTGGGTCTGCGTCCTCAGGAACGCATTATCGGCATTGGCAATGAGCTTTGAACGATCGGTCATCGGTTTCCCCCTCCTAGATCTTGCTGGCGGCGCCGCCATTCCCGACGATCTCGTGATGCCCGATCACGCGCTCGCGGCCATCGGGCCCGCGCACGCGATACTGCTCCTCGGCGTTGTCGCGGGAGGGCATGACGCGCAGAACCTCGAACGGGCCTGGCCGCGGCTGATTGATCATGTCGTTGGTGAGGCTGAGGAGGTCCCCTGCCTTGTAGGCTGTCGTGGTCATGTCTTCATTGTCCTTGGGGCGGGGGCGTCAAAAGCTCTCCGCCGTCAGCCGGTGATAGCCGCCGCGATGCCGGGAATAGGCGGAGCGGGCAGCCTGGTAGATCGTGTCACGGTTCTGGTCGAAGACGGCGAGAACCGCAGCCTCGACATCGCCCGCACTCGGGCTGAGCTTATGCAAGGCCGCGAAATCGACCTGGAAGGTGACCTCCAGCGATGCGTCGGAACCCCAGAAGCTAACACAGGAGCGCCCTGCATCGAAGCGTCGGATCGGATTGGGAAAGTTGAGACTCATTGCCAGTGTCCTCCCGGTCGCGTCGGCGCAAAGCGGCCCGCGGCGCCATCCGCAGGGGAACTGGAATGCCCGGATACCGTGCGGCTTCGGAGGTCAGGAATGTGGCCGTTCAGCCGCCCGCGACGCGCAGGGGCGCCGCGACGGGTCTCGCTTTGCAGGGACAAGCCAGCCATTTTCTCACATGCGGCCACGCCGGAACAGATCAACCGCAAAGCGGCTCGTTCTCGGCGACCGTGTTTTGCACATGGGGAACCGCAGCACGTTTTGTAAGGTTGGCGCAAGAATAATCCGGGCCCGGAGCCGCGCATCCCCCTGCCCTCACCGAGCGGGCCGCCTGAATCGGGACGGGATTGAAGGCGGCCCAAGCAAGAGCCGCTTGCCCCGCCTTTTCGCCTCGTGGAGGCCAATACCCCCGCGCCTGCTCCTTCACTCGGCGAGTGCGGCGCGCACGAGCACGGCAAGCCGCTCGTAATCGGCCTCCTCGTTATAGGCCTGGGCCGAGAGCCGCAGCCACAGCCCACCGGCGAGAGCGGAGACCGGTGCATCGCAGCCCCTGGCCTCGAAGCGCCGCCGGATCGCCAAGGCCGCTTCCGCACTCGCCTCAAAGCGCACGGGAAGGCGCACCAGCCTCATCGCCCGCGCGAGCTCCGGCCCGGAGCCGGCTTCGGTACCGAGCGCTGTTGCGAGGATCTCACCGCCACGCCCCGCGAGATCGGCATTGCGCGCCCGCAGGGCGGCACCGCCGAGATCCTGATGAAAGGCGAGCGCGGCCGTCACGGCCAGAAAGGCGCTGGGGTCGCGCGTGCCCGTCCAGTCGAACTCGGCGAGATAGCCGCCACCGAAACCATGCGAGATCGTCAGCGGATGGATCGCTGCCTGATGGTCCGGCCTGGTCCACAGGAAGGCGCAGCCTTTCGGGGCC
>NZ_JBFTRC010000323.1:0-5928 GCF_056399325.1 Allobosea sp. 01N443 | reverse complement strand
ACGCAGTTGGGTCGAGAGCGGATCGTGCGCATGGCGGCGGCAGGCACGGCCTCTGGCGTGATCGCCAAGGCGGCCCGCGTCAGCCTCAAGACCGTCCATAAATGGATCGCCCGCTTCGCCGCCGAGGGCATGGCCGGGCTGGCGGACCGCTCGTCGCGTCCGCGCCGGCTGCATCGCCCGACGCCGGCAGGCCAGGTCGAGCAGATCATCGCRCTGCGGCGCCAGCGGCTGAGCGGCMAGGCCATCGCCAAGCAGGCTCAGGTCTCGCCGGCCACGGTGAGCCGGATCCTGCGRCGRGCGCGGCTGAGCCGGATGCGCGACCTCGACCCGGCCGAGCCGGCGCGCCGCTACGAGCGCGCTCGCCCSGGCGAACTGATCCATCTCGACATCAAGAAGCTCAACCGGTTCAGGGAGCCGGGGCATCGCGTCACCGGGGATCGCAGCGCCGGCCGCAGCGTCGGGGCGGGCTGGGAGTTCGCCCATGTCTGCATCGACGATGCCTCCCGGCTCGCCTTCGTCGAGATCAAGCCGGACGAGACGGCGCTCAGCGCGGTCGCCTTCCTCAGGGCCGCCGTCGCCTATTACAAAGGCCTCGGCGTCTCCGTCGCGCGCGTCATGACCGACAACGGCCCCTGCTACAAAGCCCATGCCTTCCGCCACGCCTGCCGCGAGCTCGGCCTGCGCCAGATCAGGACCAGGCCCTACACSCCCAGGACCAACGGCAAGGCCGAACGCTTCATCCAGACGGCGCTMCGCGAATGGGCCTATGCCAGACCCTATCCCCACTCAGATCGCAGAGCCGAAGAGCTGCCGCGCTGGCTCCATCATTACAACTGGCATCGCCCCCACGGCGGGATCCAGGCCAATACCCCCATCAGCAGACTCGCTCTCGACGAGGACAACCTGTTGACGCTCCACATCTAGCAGGGCAACGCTCGCCGCGCGGCGACAATGCTTGTCGGGAATCTTGGCCCTGGCGCGCGGATTGTCGGTTCAACGCGCCTTCGGCTTAGCCGGACACGCCAGGAACCATTTGGCGCGGTCATCCCCACATGGATGACCTCAGATCGGGAACGATCTCTGGCTGCAATCCGATCGTCGCGTAAGTCTCCGGCAGATTATTGGGAACATCGCGGCATCTCGCCACTTATGGAGGAAAGGCCGCAGGAGCCGGACGACAATGGCTGACGCGCATGGATTTCGCAGGCCTGTCGTGGAGCCCAGCAAGCCGCGGCTCCTGCATGTTCTGGGCCCCGGGCTGATCACTGGCGCATCTGATGACGATCCAAGCGGGATCGCGACCTATTCCCAGACCGGGGCGCAGTTCGGCTATATGACGACCTGGACGCTCGTCTTTTCCTATCCTTTGATGAGTGCCATTCAAATCATCAGTGCCCGGCTGGGACGCACCACAGGACATGGGATCGCAGGAAATCTGCGTCGGCATTATCCCGATTGGCTGGTCTATGGCGGCGTAACCCTGCTTCTTGTTGCAAACATCATCAATATTGGAGCGGACATCGGTGCGATGGCAGATGCCTTGCGCCTGCTCGTGGCTGGTCCGCAGCTCGTCTATGTCATTATATTTGGAATTGCTTGCATCCTTATGCAGGTTCTACTGGAATACAAACGTTATGTCAGTGTGTTGAAATGGCTGACGATCGCCCTTTTCGCTTATGTCGGAACCCTGTTTTTTGTAAAGATCGATTGGTTGGAATTGGGGCGGAGTCTTATACTTCCAAGCATATCTTTAAGGGCTGATTATTTGACTGCAATCGTCGCGATACTGGGCACGACGATCAGCCCTTATCTGTTCTTTTGGCAGGCCTCCCAGGAGGTCGAGGATATCATGGCGAATCCGAAGCGCGAACCGCTCAAGGAGGCGCCCCGGCAAGCCGATGACGCCAAGGCGCGCATACGGCTCGATACTTTTGTGGGTATGGGATTTTCGAATGTCATCGCGCTGGCAATCATGGTCACGGCCGCAGCCACGCTGCATGCCAATGGCGTGACGGACATTGAAAGCTCTTCGCAAGCTGCGGAAGCATTGAAACCCGTCGCTGGCGTCTTTGCCGAAGGACTTTTCGCGCTTGGCATTGTTGGGACCGGCCTGTTGGCCGTCCCCGTTCTCGGCGGATCAGCAGCCTATGCCGTCGGCGAAACGCTGCGCTGGCCGACGGGGCTCGATCGCAAGCCGAAGCATGCGAAGGCGTTCTACGTCACAATTGCGGTGGCAACCCTTTGCGGAGTGGCGTTGAATCTGACGCCGATCAATCCGATCAAGGCGCTCTACTGGAGCGCCGTCATCAACGGCATCGTGGCCGTTCCGATCATGGTGCTGATGATGGTGATGGCAACCCAGCCACGGGTGATGGGCGTACAAACGATCGGCCGTGGACTGACCTTCTTTGGTTGGCTTTCGACCGCTGTGATGGCCGTCACCGCCATTGGAATGGTGGCTACCAGCCTCCTGTAGCACGGCGTGCACAGGGCGAAACGCGCGGACAACACGTCTGCAATCGCGGCAGCGGCCTGGCACACTGGCGGTAAGGAGCGTTGGGCATCTCTCCAAGGCTCCCTCTGCCGGCTTCGGCATATCGCTTCAAACCGCAGCGCCGCCGGGGGGCGCCCTGTGGACGACGCAGTCATCGACATCTGGGTGGGAAACCACGGCGAGGTTTCAGTGTCGCATCGGCTCAGCCTGGACTGGTTGAACTTCCTGTTGGCGGATTTGCGTGGGGGCCTTGGGCCCTATGTCAACGTGTTCCTCCTGACGGATGTCGGGTGGGATCAAGCGACGATCGGGGCGCTCCTGACCGTAAGCGGGCTGATCGGCATTGCCTTTCACGCCCCGATCGGCGCCTTGATCGATGCCACGCGGGCCAAGCGGGCCCTCATAGTCGGCGGGGCCTGGGCCCTGGCGACGCTGGGCGCTGCCATTGYGACGGTCCCGACACTCGCCGTTGTCTTCGTCGCGGACGTCAGCATGGCGCTGCTGGGGGCCGTCTTTGCACCGACGATTGCGGCGATCACGGTGGGAATGTTCGGGCCGCGCGGCATTGCCCGGCAACTTGGGCGCAATGCCGCGTATGACCGCATCGGCAATGTGTTCATTGCTGCACTTGCTGCGCTGATCGGCACCCATTTCGGGCAACGCGGCGTCTTCTACATGCTTCCGCTGTTCGCAGGATTGGCGACGATTGCCGCGCTTTCGATTCCCGCGAGCGCGATCGACCATCGATTGGCCCGCGGTCTCGAAGGACCGAGCCGCGACCGGGGCGGTCCCTATGCATGGCGACGGCTGTTTGCCGAGCGGCCCTTTGCGGTGCTCGCGATCGGAGCTGCATTGTTCCATTTCGCCAATGCGCCGATGCTGGCCCTTGCGAGCCAGAAGCTTGCCTTGGAGGCCAAGGGCTTCGAGACGGCCGTGACGTCCGCGGCGATCATCCGCAGGTATGTTCGAAGTTTTTCTCCCGCTTATTCTTTATGGTGCCGTCCGTGGCAGCGGTCGTTACAATATGGCTCGCGGGATCATCGGCACGATTCAGGGCATTGGCGGTGCGTCGAGCTATGTGTTTGCCGGCAGTCTCGTGGTCTGGGCCGGATACAGCGTTGCCTTTGCCGTGCTGTCCGCAGTGGGGCTGGTCGCGCTTATCCTGATGGTGATGGCAATGCCGGAAACGGTCCCCCGGATCCAGGCCGGGCAGGCTGCCGGCGGTCAAGGCGTCCGAACTTTTCCGCCCGACCGGAGTTGCTAGCTCGCCGTCCCGGCAGGCGTCAGCGGCGTTTGGAGAAATCGGATGCGGATTGCGCAAGTTGCACCGCTGGCCGAGTCGGTTCCGCCGAGACTGTATGGCGGGACGGAGCGGGTCGCGTCCTGGCTCACCGAAGAGCTCGTTCGGCAAGGACATCAGGTCACTCTGTTCGCATCGGCCGATTCAACGACGTCCGCCGAGCTTGTCGCTTGCGCACCGCAGGGCTTGCGACTTGCGGGCATTCGCGATCACACCGCGAGCCATCTTGCGATGCTTGCGAAGGTCCGGGCGCGTGCGGCTTCCTTCGACATTATTCATTTCCATCTCGATCTGCTGCAGCATGCCTTGTTCACGGATCTCGCGCACAAATGCGTGACGACGCTGCATGGCCGCTTGGACCTGCCCGATTTTCTCCCGGTCTATGAGGCCTTCCCCCAGATGCCGCTGATATCGATTTCCGATTGCCAACGGAAACCGATGCCGGCAACTGCGAATTGGCTGGCGACCGTCCATCACGGATTGGGTCCGGGCCTTTGCCCGTTCGACGCGCGGGGAGGGGCGTATCTGGCCTTCCTCGGGCGCATCACGCCGGAGAAGCGACCGGATCGGGCGATCGAGATCGCCAAGCGTGCCGGCATGCCGCTCAAGATCGCGGCGAAGGTCGATCCGGTTGATGAGGAGTATTTCAGGACCCGAATCTTGCCGCTGCTCGATCATCCCTCAATCGAGTTCATCGGGGAAATCGACGAGGCGCAGAAATCTGCGTTCCTCGGCGGAGCCTGTGCCCTTCTGTTTCCGATCGATTGGCCAGAGCCGTTCGGGCTTGTGATGATCGAAGCGATGGCGGCGGGAACGCCGGTTATCGCTTGGCGCAACGGTTCCGTGCCTGAAGTCGTAAGGGATGGCGTATCCGGGATCCTCGTCGACTCCATCGCTGAAGCCGTTGCCGCTGCAAAGCATAGCGTTGCCATGGATCGCTTCCAGGTCCGGCGGTATTTCGAAGGCCATTTCACCGCCGCCCGGATGGCGACCGACTATCTCGACGCCTTCGATCACCTGCTGCGTTCGCCAGGGCACACCCGAAGGGCCGCAGAATAGACGCAGAACCATGACCCAATCCGCACGGACCTGCCTGATCTCCAGCGAGGAGGAGCAGTGGGATGAATGAGCACAGCGTCGCCGCAGGCGAGCGCCAGATCCCGCCTCTGCAGGAACAACTGGCCGAGCACGCCCTCGATGCCCACCCGTCGCTCGTAGAGCGCCCATTGCGCACACTGAAGGCGGGCGATGCGTTCGCTGTTCTCGACAGCTATGGCGACCTGGGCATCACCCCCGACACGTCGGAGGGGCTATTCTGCAACGACACCAGGCACCTTTCGCGGCTGCAACTCTTCTTCGAAGGCAAGCGTCCACTCCTTCTCAGCTCGGTCATCCAGGACGACAATGCTTCCTTGACCGTCGATCTGGCCAATCCTGAGATTGCCCGGAATGATGGCACGACCATCATTCCGCGCGATGCGATCGCCATCGAGCGGACAAAATTTCTCTGGAACTCCGTTTGCTATGAGCGTGTCGGATTGCGCAATTTCGACCGTGTTCCGCACGATTTCAAGATTTCCTTGTCTTTCGCGGCAGATTTCCGGGATCTCTTCGAAGTCAGGGGTATGAAACGCGCGCATCGCGGCGAAGTCGACGTCCTCATGTCTTCGCAGATTGCGCGTTTCCTCTATCGCGGCCTCGACGACAGGGTGCGCAGAACCGTTCTTCGATTCGAGCCTGAACCTGTTCAATTGACCAGGGACTTTGCGTCATTTCAATTTTCGCTCAAGCCAGGCGAGCGAACGTCGCTCCTTATCGCCATCGCCTGCGACGTGCTTGACGCACCCAATCGAGACATTCGTTCCGGAGAGGACGCCCCCGGCGCCCCACCTCAGGGCTTTGCCAAGGCCTACCAGGACGCTCGCCGAGACCTGCGCGCTCTGACTTCCAATATTGCCAAGGTAGAGTCTACGAATACACTCTTTTCAGATCTTATCTATCGCTCGACATCGGATCTTTACACGCTCATGACMCGGAGCGCCGACGGAGTTTACCCCTATGCTGGCATTCCGTGGTTTTCGACGATGTTCGGGCGCGACGGCATTATCACGGCAATGATGTTGCTATGGACGAC
>NZ_JBFTRC010000322.1:0-3670 GCF_056399325.1 Allobosea sp. 01N443 | reverse complement strand
TCCTTCCACTCTACTCAGTCTGGCGGCCCCGCGATGATCCTCTCAGTGTCAGTTCATGCCGAATGCCGCTAGGAACGCTTGCACGCTCGAGACATCACGCAGCGCAATGAGCAGGGACCTGACTGTGACCACAGACGTGGAGCGCGACCGCCGCCTGATCCAGAGCGTGCTCGCGATATCCGACGATTGCATCAAGGTTCTCGACCTCGACGGCAAGCTGACCTTCATGAGCGAAGGCGGCATACGGGTCATGGAGGTCGCCGATTTTGGGCCGATCGAGGGGTGCGCCTGGACCGATTTCTGGGAGGGCACGGATCGGGCAGAGGCGATCGCCGCTGTTGCAGCGGCCAGGGCCGGCGGCACCGGCCAATTCGAGGGCTTCGCCAGGACGATGGCGGGCACGCCCAAATGGTGGGATGTCCGCGTCACGCCTGTCCCGGGTCCCGACGGCAAGCCGGAGCGGCTGCTGGCGATTTCCCGCGACATTACGGCGCAAAAATCGGTCGAAGAGGCGCTGGTCGCGACCGAAGAGCGCTATCGCACCCTGTTCGACAGCATAGATGAGGGGTTCTGCATCATCGAGTTCTTCGATGGGCCGCATGGCGCGCTGAGCGACTACATTCATATCGAGGCCAACCCCGCCTACGCGATTCATGCCGGCATTCCCGATGTCGTCGGAAAGAAGCTCCGCGACATGGTGCAGGACGAGGCCGATGGCTGGGTCGAGCTCTATGGCGGCGTGCTGCGCACCGGCCAGCCGATCCGCTTCGAACGTGAGCTCGTCGCCACCGGCCGCTATCTCGAGCTCTCGGCCTTTCGCATCGAGCCGGCCAGCGCGAAGCAGGTCGCGGTGCTCTTCCAGGACATCACGGGCCGCAAAAAGGCCGAGGCCGCTTTGCAGGAGAGCGAAAGCCGCTTCCGGACTCTGTCGCAATCCATGCCGAACCATGTCTGGACCGCGACGCCGGACGGAATGCTCGATTGGTTCAACGAACAGGTCTATTCCTATTCTGGAACCGAGGCAGGCGCGCTCGACGACGAGCGCTGGACAGCGATCGTTCATCCCGACGATCTCGCGAGTGCCGCCGCAGCCTGGGAAAATGCCCGGCGTGACGGGATTCGCTACGAGACCGAATTCAGGCTGAGGCGCCATGACGGGGCCTTCCGCTGGCACATCGCCCGTGCCGTCCCGATCCTCGATGAGAACGGCGCGGTGGCACGCTGGATCGGCACCAATACCGATATAGACGATCAGAAGACGGCTGAGGCGGCGCTCTCGGACCTCGCCACGACCTTGGAAGATCGCGTTGAGCTCCGCACGGCCGAGCTCGCCAGGGCGCAGGATGCCCTGCGCCACAGCCAGAAGATGGAGGCGATCGGCAACCTGACCGGCGGCGTTGCGCATGATTTCAACAACCTGCTGCAGGTCATCAGCGGGAACCTGCAGCTGCTCTCGCGCGATATCACCGGCAATGAGAGGGCCGAGAAGCGGGCCGCGAACGCCATGGCAGGCGTGGCGCGCGGCTCAAAGCTCGCCGCTCAACTGCTGGCCTTCGGCCGCCGGCAGGCGCTGGAGCCCAAGGTCGTCAGCGTAGGCCGGCTGATCCGCGGCATGGACGATCTGCTTCGCCGCACATTGGGCGAAGCCGTCGAAGTGGAAACGATGATCGCCGGCGGGCTCTGGAACACATTGGTCGATCCGACCAATGTGGAGAATGCGCTCCTCAATCTCGCGATCAATTCGCGTGATGCGATGGACGGCCAGGGCCGCCTCACCATCGAGGCCGGCAACGCCTTTCTCGACGACGCCTATGCACGCGCGCATTCCGATGTCTCGGCGGGCCAGTATGTCATGGTGGCGGTGACCGATACGGGCTCGGGCATGAGCCCTGAGGTCATGGAGCGGGTCTTCGAGCCGTTCTTCTCGACCAAACCCGAAGGCAAGGGCACAGGCCTCGGCCTCTCCATGGTCTACGGCTTCGTCAAACAGTCCGGCGGCCATGTGAAGATCTACAGCGAGGCCGGCCACGGCACGACGATCCGGCTCTATCTGCCACGCTCGACCCAGGTCGAGGATATGCCGGTCGAGAGCGAAACCGGCCCGGTCAGCGGCGGCAGCGAGACCATCCTGGTCGTCGAGGACGACGAGGCCGTTCGCGACACGGTGATCGCACTGCTGGGCGAACTCGGTTACCGCGTCCTGAAGGCACATGACGCGCAAAGCGCGCTTGCGGTCATCGAGAGCGGCATACCCATCGACCTGCTCTTCACCGATGTCGTGATGCCGGGAGTATTGAAGAGCCCGGAACTGGCGCGCAAGGCCAAGGAGAGGCTGCCGGAACTCGGCGTGCTCTTCACCTCGGGCTACACGGAAAACTCCATCGTACATGGCGGGCGGCTCGATGAAGGCGTCAACCTGCTGTCGAAGCCCTACACGCGCGAGGCTCTGGCCAGGAAGATCAGGCAGGTCCTGTCGCATGGCGGCAGGAAACCGTCTGGCGACACGCCGGAGCCGGCAGTCAGCCCGGCACCGCTCGCTGCATCCGAGCCCGCGCGGAAACTCACGGTCCTCGTTTGCGAGGATGACGCCATCATTCGCATGGATACCGCCGATCTGGTCCGCGAGCTCGGCTATGTCGCGATCGAGGCCGATAGCGGGCGCGAGGCAATCGATATCGCGTCGCGGGAGGAGATCGACATCCTGCTGACCGATGTCGGCCTGCCCGACATTTCGGGCATCGAGCTCTCCCGGAGCTTGCGTGAACTCAAGCCGGCGATCGCCATTGTCTTCGCGACGGGGCGGGACCAGGTCGAGGGTCTTGATGCAGAGCCGCGCACCGAGTTGCTCAAGAAGCCCTATGGTCTGGACCTGCTCGGGCGGGTGTTGGGACGCGTCACAGGCTAGGCATTATCCTATGGTATGGGGCCGGAATGGCCGCTATGCCCATGGCTTTGGAGAAATGTCTGAGCCGCATATCCGGGCGTGGACGGCCAATCGTGACCGGTCTTTTGACATAGACGCGTCGTCACGATTGTGTTTCCGCTCATTTTTTCCGGGCGGGGTTTGATGCGTCAAGATTTCTCTGAAGATATCGCCGCGATCTCGTCCATTGCCGCGGTACCGAGCATTCTGGAAGTGGTGTGCCGGACGACGGGCATGGGCTTTGCCGCCGTCGCGCGGGTGACCGAGGACCGCTGGGTCGCCTGTGGCGTTCGCGACGAAATCGCGTTCGGCCTGCAGCCCGGCGGCGAGCTAAAGATCGAGACCACGATCTGCAATGAAATCCGCGACCATCGCGAGATGGTCGTCATCGACCATGTCGACGCGGACCCCGTCTATTGCCGGCATCATACGCCTGCGACCTATGGCCTGCAGAGCTATATCTCGATGCCGATCATCCTGCCTGATGGAATATTCTTCGGCACGCTCTGCGCGATCGACCCGCGGCCGCATGTCGTCAGCACGCCCGCCATTACCGGCATGTTCAAGCTCTTCGCTGAGCTGATCGCCTTCCACCTCGACGCCCACCAGAAACTCGCTGACAGCGCGGCCAGACTGGTCGGCGAATTGCAGAACACCGAGATCCGCGAGCAGTTCATCGCCGTGCTCGGCCATGACCTGCGCAATCCGCTTGCCTCCATCCATTCCGGCCTTCGCATGGTGCTGAAG
>NZ_JBFTRC010000321.1:0-3682 GCF_056399325.1 Allobosea sp. 01N443 | reverse complement strand
CCTATCAGGCGGACTTCGCGGCGTTCGTCAATTCGGCGATCGCCTTCGTGTTGGGCATATCCGCCGCCATTGCGGTGATGCGGACGCTGCGCTCGATCCGCACGGAATGGATCGTGGCTCGCCTCCTGCGGAAGGGCTGGGTCGCGCTCGCCCTGGCGGCGGAACATCGCGGTAAGCGCGACCGGGCCAATTTCGTCGGCGCCATGCTCGCCCGCCTCGACCAGCTCGTGCAGCGGCTCGCCGCCATTCCTGAAATCGAGCGACGCGACGTCGAGAACCTCGGCCAATTGCGGGTCGGTCTCAACATCATCGACCTGCGCCGCGCGCGTCATCAGCTCTCGGAGAACACCGTCCGGGCGATCGACGGCTTGCTCGACAGGCTGGCCGCCACGTTCCGCGCCTATCCGGGAGGGGCGATGCCCGAGAGCCTGCTCGCCGATATCGACACCACATTGACCGCAGTCGTCGACGATCCCGGTGCCGGGGCCAAGGAAGACGCCCTGATCGGGCTTGTCGGCATCAGGCGCGGATTGTTCCCGCAAGCACCGCCCTATATGCCTCAGTCCCCGGTGATCGCGATGCAACTCGCATGAGAACGGACCTCGACATCTTCGGCGTCTATGTTCCCTCGCTGCTGCTGGGGTTCGTGATCGCGTATGTCCTGTCGGCGCTGCTCTCGCGGTTGTTCCGCCGGATCGGCCTCTATCAACACGTCTGGCATCGGGCGTTGTTCGATCTGGCCGTCTTCGCCTGCCTCCTTGGCATGGTCGTCTTTCTCTCTTCGGGGATTCTGGCGTGAAAGACCTGCTTGCGTCATACGGCCGCTACGCGATCACGGGCATCGCCGTACTCGCTGCCATCGTGGTCGGACACTGGCTCTGGGGCTACTACATGGACGCCCCCTGGACGCGGGATGGTCGTGTCCGAGCCGATATCGTGGTGGTGGCGCCCGACGTATCGGGTTTCGTGACCGAGGTCCTCGTGCGCGACAACCAGCCGGTCAAACGCGGGGATCCGCTGTTCAGGATCGACCGGGCGCGGTTCGAGCTGGCGCGGCAACAGGCCGAAGCCGTTGTCGCCGGCCGGAAGGCGTCGCTGGAACAGGCGAACCTCGACTTCGACCGCTATCACACGTTGAGTGCCGACGCGGTCTCCCGGCAGCGGCAGGAGGAGGTGCGGGCGACACAGCTCGTGGCCAAGGCGGCCCATGAACAGGCCGTGGCCGATCTCGGTGTCGCCCAGCTCAATCTCGACCGCAGCGAGGTACGCGCCTCCGTCAACGGCGTCATCACCAATATGGCCCTGCGTCCGGGCAGTTTCGTCAGCACCGGCAAGGGCGTCATGGCGCTGGTCGATACCGATACGTTGCGCGTCGAGGGCTATTTCGAGGAGACGAGGCTCTCGCGCATCCATGTCGGCGATCCGGCTTCGATCCGCCTGATGGGCGACGGCACCCGCCTGACCGGTCGCGTCGAAAGCATCGCGGCCGGCATCTACGATCGCGACCGCGGGGCGGGCAGCAATCTGCTCGCCGACGTCAATCCGACCTTCAACTGGGTGCGGCTGGCGCAGCGCGTGCCGGTGCGCATTGCACTCGACGAAGTCCCACCCGGCACGCTTCTCGTGTCGGGCCGAACCGCCACGGTCGAAATCCGCTCCGCGAGGTAGATACCGTTTGATGCGGCATCGACGGGCCAGGACCGCGATGCTTCGGATGGTGCTCGTCTCACTGCCGCTGAGGCGGAGATGGGCGCCTATGTCTCGGCGGCGGCGCACCCGGCCGACGTGGCGTGGGTGGCCCTTGCATGAATTCCGCGGCCATCCCGTCGAGACCCCGCGCGGTCCTCGGCAGTAGAGAAAAGCCGCATCGTGCTGGAAGGCGTGCGCGGCGATCGGAGCATCGCCGAGCACTGTCGGCGCGAGACATGCTCTGCGAGCGAACCCGAGGTTCGTCTCGCCGCGTGTTGGTCCGCCAATGTGATCAAGCGCATTTAAGCCAGAAGCGGGAAGGGCGATAACTCTCGGTATCGGATTATCGGAAGGACCAGACCGATGGCCTTCAGGACCGCGTTCGCGCATCAGGACAACACGCGAGACGTCAGTGTCTCGATCATGTCTCTCATCCCTGCCTTTGTTGCCGTCGGCTCGCTTGTCGGTGACATGTCTCTCATGGCTCCGGGCATGCTTCACATGTTGCCGAGTGGTTGCTTGGCCTCATTCTGCGGTATTTCTACTTCTCTGTTCCTTGCGTCTCGTGACATGGATTTAGATTGTATCTCGAGGTGTTTTAGTTTCGAGGTCGGTTATTTTATGAAGCCAATCCGAAGACTGCGGACCATCTGTTCGACTGGAGTTTTTTGCGCTCGGAACGTTGGGGTCCATCGGGATGAGCCTGGGCATCAGCTCCTGAGGTTTCAGCTTCGCCCCGGTGGCGGCGACAACCCGCGCGCTTTACCGGCCGTCATTGTCATGGTTTCCCGCACCCAGAAATGAGGCGAAATCCGATGCTGCTGCGTGGAATCGCCGTTTTCACATCCTTTCCCCTAGCTCTGGCGGCTGCCGAATTCGGATCAACCGAAAACGGCTCCAAGTGGGTCCCTCGGCTTGGCGACGTGGTTCCTCGTTCGATCCGGGTCGTGGGCCTCGACGGCGAGGCTCGATCCTTGCCTTTTGGCATGGTGATCGTCGATGGGCGAATTGTCGTACTGGTGAAGGCAGGCACGAGGGAGATTGTCGACATCACATCGGATGAGCCAGTCGGTGCGCCTCCGCTCCCTTCGAACCCTTCAGCGCCGCGCCAGTCACGCGGCGAGCGGTTTCAATAGGACACGGGCCTCGGCGCACATTCCCAGGAACATGATCGCCGCTAGCCGCGGGGGGCAACTTTCCGTGTGTGCGGGGCAAGACAGCCAAGTGCGAGCGTGCGCCGATAGCGGGCGGGAAGCACCGCAGCGGCGATTTCGTTCGGTCAGTCGGTTTTCACTCGAAACCTCTGGCGAAAAACCCCGTAGACACCAGTTTGGGAGAGCCCTGGCGCTACGGGGTCTCCTGCACCCGGCAGTGTCACCCAGGGGAGGGGTGCCGGGGAGCCTTGGATTAGTGCCGGCCTGTCCGCTACCCCCACCTCCTGCCGCCGAAGATTGTCATGGCAAGGTCGTGCAATGCCGCATGGTGCTGACGATAGGCAGCCTGGTCAAGCGCTGCGCTGGACATCGTCCAGCAGCTTTTGCCCGGAGATGGAGACGCTGACGGCGCAATGGCTGGCCAGCACCGACGAGGCCCAGGCGCACGGTGCCCCAGTCCATCGTCTGCACGTCGACATTCAGGCCGAGCCGCTCGGCGCCAGGAGCGGGCTCTGGCTTCGGCCCGAAAGCAGAGCTGAAGCCAGCGACGGTGACACGTCCGAAACGACCCATTCCCGACGTTTGGAGCGTCCGCTCTTGGGTCGGTCGACTCGCGAGAGGCCAAGCTCGCGGACTTGGCGCGGAAGTTTTACCCAATCAGGTTTCGTGGCGGCGAGGCTGCCCCCGATGACAAGGAGGGGTTGAGCTCGGGCTTTCACGGCTCGGACGAGTTCGCAGCCGGATTCCGGCTCAAGTGAAAGCAGCCCTGAAATGCAAAATGCCCGCCGTGAGGCGGGCATTCGCTCTTCGACCGAAGCTCAAGGGGAGGGAATCATGAG
>NZ_JBFTRC010000320.1:0-3852 GCF_056399325.1 Allobosea sp. 01N443 | reverse complement strand
ACGACGACCTTGTGGATGCCCCAGGCTGCTTCTTCCACGGAGAGGCCGAGCGGCTCCGCCACCGAGGCAACAGCCTTGCGCGCGGCCGCGAGATCGAGCGCCATGCGTCCTCCGAGGAAGAAGCCCGGATCATAATAGCCGAGCACCAGATTGGCGTCGGTGACGGTCGGCTTGGTGCCGCCCATGCCGTAGCAGGCCGGGCCGGGGTCGGAGCCTGCCGAGTGCGGGCCTACCTTGAGCAGGCCGACCTCGTCGATGGYGGCGATCGAGCCGCCTCCGGCGCCGATCTCGATCATGTCGATGACGGGAGCCTTGATCGGCAGGCCGGAGCCCTTGGCGAAGCGGTTGACGCGACCGGCTTCGAGCATCGGTGCGATCTCAGCGCGGCCGTCCTCGATCATGCAGGCCTTGGCGGTGGTGCCACCCATGTCGAAGGAGATGACGTCCTTGTGGCCGGCGAGCTCGCCGAACAAGGCTGTCGCAAGGCCGCCGCCGGCAGGGCCGCTTTCGAGCAGGCGGATCGGGAAGGTGCGAGCGGTCTCGGGGGAGACCAGGCCGCCAGCCGAATGCATCAACCGCAGCGAGCCGGTGAACGAGCGGGCTGCGAGTTCGCGCTCCAGCCGTTCCAGATAGCGCCGCATCAGTGGCTGGACATAGGCGTTCGCCGCGGTGGTGACGAAGCGCTGATACTCCCAGATTTCGGCGACGACCTCGCTCGACAGGGAGACCGTGAGTTCGGGGCAGGCGTCCCGGACGATCCGGCCGGCTTCCTGCTCATGGGCGGAGTTGCGGTAGCTGTTCAGGAAGCAGATCGCGATCGCTTCGCAGCCGGCAGCGGCCAGCTCGCTGGCGGCTGCACGCACCGCGGTTGCATCGAGCGCCGTCACGATCTTGCCGTCGCGGTCGATACGCTCCGCGACTTCGAGACGAAGCTCGCGCGAGACCAGCGGCTCCGGGAAGGTCAGGAACAGATCGTAGATGTCATAGCGCTGCTCGGTGCCCATTTCGAGGATGTCGCGGAAGCCGCGCGTGGTGATCAGGCCGAGCTTGGAGCCCTTGCGCTCGATCACCGCGTTGGTCACCAGCGTTGTGCCATGCACGATGTCGCCGATATCGGCCAGCGTGATGCCGGCCATCTCGGTCAGTTCGCCAAGGCCGATCAGGGCAGCCTCGGACGGATCATGCGGCGTGGTCAGGCGCTTGTGCAGCAGGACCGAGCGCTCCTGGCCGTCATAAAGGATGAAATCGGTGAAGGTGCCGCCGATATCGAAGCCGATGCGCCAACGATTGCTCATGGAGCTGTCTCCGCGATTGAGGGATGTAGGGGAAAGAAAAGCGGGTCCCGGGTCAGCGCCGCGATCTCGGCGGCGCCTTCTCCCAGAGAACGGATAATGGCGAGGCGCTCCTCCGGCGTGACGGTCGCTGCCGGGAAGGAAATGCAGAGCGCGACTTCGTCGCCGGTGCTCGGATCGCCGACCGAAACCGAGATGGCGCGCACGCCCCTGACCGCCTCGTCATGGGATTCGGCGTAGCCCTCGCGTCGTGTGACGGCGAGCCGCGCCAGGAGTTCGTCGAGGCCCTGCGGGGCTGTATCGGACGGCGGTTCGAAACCGCCGGCATAGAGGCGGCGGACCTCGTCGTCGGGAAGGCGGGCGAGCAGGGCGCGGCCGGTGCTGGACGCGAAGGCGGCAATTCGATCGCCAATCGACGTGACGACGCGCAGGGCGTGCCGTCCGGGATGGGCCGTGACGCCGACGATGTCGGTGCCGCGCCGCACGCTGATATAGCCGGTATGTCCGACCTCGTCCGAGATGCGCCCGATCACGGAATCGGCCCGGTCGATCAGCGAGGCGGCGAAGCGGTAGATATGGCCGACCTGATTGAGCAGCAGGGAGGGGCGGTAGCGCTTGCTGTCGCCGACCGTTTCCAGCAGCCCCTCGTCGCGCATCGCCCGCAGCAGTCGCGACGCATTGCTCTTCGGCATTCCAAGCAAGGAAACGAGATCCGTCACCGTCACATCGTGACGCGTGCTGGAGAAGCAACGGAGCACATCGACGGCCGCCGACAGAATGGACATCCGGGTGAGTCCAGAAAAGTTCCATAAAATGGAACTTGAGTTGCAATAACAGGAACAATATCGCGCCTGACCGAAGAGTCAACAAGCGTTAAGGATTGAGGGTGGAATGCGCTCGGACGAGGCGCTATGGCCCTGGAGTGCCGGATCAACGGCGGTCCTGCCTGATTGGCTTGTGTGCCTCCGTTGAAGCTGCAGGCAGTCCGACCCGCCCAGCGCTCGWTCCGGTGCAGGTCAAGCTTCCTTGCCGAGCCCGGTCAGGCCGACAGGACCAGGAATGCCAGGGAAGGGAGTTCGACGACGAGGCTGCGCACAACCGGGCGTCGGCCAGATCGGAGAGGCAAGCGACTGCGCAAGGCGGCGCTGTTCCAGCCTTTCGCCGGACTGCGGCGCGGAGCGGCGAGCCGCCATTCATGTTGAGGTTGCGGGCTCGGACGATGCTGGCTCGCCCGGGTCGGGGCGAATGCGGCGCGTCTCAGGACGCGGCGCAGGGCATGCCGCCGCCTTCGCCTGCCAGGTCCGTCTGTGCGGGGGAGGCGGTAATCACCTTAGGACGGCTTGCGTGCGGAGATCAGGAAGCGGTTTTGCGCTGCGCGCTCGAGACGCTGGAAGAGCGGCATGAAGCGACCCTGGGCGCGGTGGATCGGGCCAAGGTCGCGGTCGACGACGACGTCCTCGAACCCTGCCTGCCTCAGCAACTCGGCGACGGCATCGGGGCGGCACCCATCAGAAAAATAGACGCGCGACAGGATGCTTGCATGGGTGTCCGCATAAGGTGGGGGAGGCGGCACATTCCTGCTCAGGCGTTTGACAAGTCGTGCGAGCCACTTGATCAACCGCCTGTCCGGTGGGGTGTTGATGGTGTCCGCGTCGATGATCGCGACGCGTCCGCCCGGCTTGAGTACCCTGTGCCATTCGGCGAAGGCGGCCGGCGGGTCGGGCAGGGTCCAGACAAGATGCCGGGTGACCACTGCGTCGTAACTATCCGAGGGCTCCAGCGTATTCTCGGCATCGCCGAGGAAGAGCTTGATCGGTCCCTTGCCCGAGACCTTGGCGCGGGCACGCGCCAGCATGGCCTCGGAGAGATCGAGGCCGGTCACCGAAAAGCCGAGTTCCGACAGCAGCAGCGAGATCACCC
Source organism: Allobosea sp. 01N443 (assembly GCF_056399325.1). Classification (NCBI taxonomy): domain Bacteria; kingdom Pseudomonadati; phylum Pseudomonadota; class Alphaproteobacteria; order Hyphomicrobiales; family Alloboseaceae; genus Allobosea; species Allobosea sp. 01N443. The sequence goes on along the minus strand of NZ_JBFTRC010000320.1, from coordinate 640 downwards.
CCGTGCCGCAGGCCAGGTCGAGCGCCCGGCGCCCCTGATCGGTGCCAAGGTGCCGCGACAGAAGCGCGAGCCATGCGCGCCGTTCTTCCAGGGAAAAGATCTCGTGGCCTGGCGTCGTATCGAATGTCTCTGACCTGATGGACCAATAGTCCCGGATTTCATCCTTCAGGCTGCGATTTGCGATCGTGGTCGACATCGATCATTCGCCTTGTCTTGGTCCGTTTCCGGCACCTTTCACCACGCTGCGCTGCGTCTCACAAGTCTTTCCTTCGGTTCGCGCCGAGAAGTTTTGTGAATGAGCGGTCTGTTCTTCACTTTAGAATTCGTTTAATCAAGTAGATTGGATGTATTCTAAAAGATATGCCTTGACCGACCTTGTGTCATTTCATACGAGCCGCCCAGCTCAGACGAGGTTTAGGTGGTGGCGTGATGGCATTGCTTCACAGGGTTATTCAAGTAGCCACTCTGACCATTGGCCTCATCGCGTCGACGTTGCCTGCTTTCGCGGAGAAGGTCAGGGTCACGGATGTTCTCGGCCGGGCGGTCGAGGTCAACGCGCCAGTCGAACGCGTGATCCTGGGCGAAGGGCGGCAGATGTACTTCGTCGCCGCGCTCGACAGGGACGATCACAGGGACGATC
>NZ_JBFTRC010000319.1:0-3857 GCF_056399325.1 Allobosea sp. 01N443 | reverse complement strand
GGCGCCGAGCTCAACTCGACCTGGAGCGATGCCGGGCACTGGCGCTTCGGCATCGCCGGCGGCTATACGCGCACCGATTTCGATGTCGATGGACGCCGCTCCAGCGGAGAGCTGGGCAGCGCCCATGGCGCGCTCTATGGCGGCATGCGTTTCGGGGCGGTCTCGCTGCGGGCCGGCGCGGCCTATGCGTGGAGTGATCTCGACGTAACGCGCCGGGTGACACTGCCCGGGATCTCCGATGTGCTGCGCTTCGATGGCCGCAGCGCGACCGCCCAGGCCTTCGCCGAGATCGGCTACGCCCTGCCCTACGGGCCGGTCTCGTTCGAGCCCTTCGCGCAGATCGCAGCCGTCACGGTCCGCACCAGCCGCGACGCCGAGACAGGTGGCCCGACCGCACTGCAGGTGCTCGGCCGCGATCAGCGCCTCGGCTTCTCGACGCTCGGCCTGCGGGCCGAGATGCAGTTGGGCGCGACGCCGCTGCTGGCCCGCAGCATGCTCGGTTGGCGCCATGCCTTTGGCGACACGACGCCCGCAGCCAAGCTCGCCTTCCTCGGCGCAGCAACGCCGTTTCAGACTTACGCCGCCCCGCTTGCCCGCAACGCCCTGGTGGCCGAGGCCGGCCTCGCCTGGCGCGCAACCGCGACCACCACGCTCGGCGTCAGCTACAGCGCCGCGATCAGCGACAAGGCCCGCGATCATGCCCTCAAGGGCAGGCTCGACGTCCGGTTCTAGGGCATCGGCCCGAAAGGTGGACTGCCGTTTTCGGGAAAGCCGATGCAAAGACAAAGGGTTAGATCATCGGACTGGATACGATATCCGGTCCGATGATCTCGATGTGAGCTCTCGATAGGGTGTTCATCCGGTCCGGAGCGAGGACGCCGAGGTTGCGAAGCTTCAGTCTCCGTCCGAGGAGGACCGGAACAGCGGACGACCGCCGTCCCGGTTTCACCATGCGGCCAACGGCTTGAGCGGGTGGAAGGTTACCGCTGCTTGCCGGCCGGACGAACGGGGCTGATGCCGTCTACGATGCAGGCTGCGCCTCCGGCATCGTCCACTTGCCATTCAGGATCTCGGCCCGAGGACGGTAGAGCCGAAGCGTGTAATTCCACCCCTGCGTAATCGGCAGGCAATTCGCGATTTTTCCGTCGCAGCCGCCGAACTGGATGTCGATCGCGCCATCGGCACTCTTCTTGCCGGTGATGCTGTTGACCGAATAGGCGTCGTAATCGTTCTTCTGGAAGAAGCCCTTGTCGTTATAGACGCTGATCGACCAGAACGAGTCGACAGGGACATCCTTGACCTTGAGCTTGTAAACCGTTGTGCCGTCGTTCTTGGCCGGGGTGAACGAGGGGTACGATGCGTCCTTGTCGGGGTTGCCGCCCCAGCCGGCTGCCGTGCCGATCAGGTGCTTGACCGGATCGACCTTGCCCTTCGGGCCGAAGGCGTTGGTGAAGCTGCCGGATGCCGCCGACAGCGCTTCGAGCGCGTCACGGATCTTCTTCTRTTGAGCCAGGTCCCAGTTCGGGGCCTCGAACTTGCCAGCCGACTTCTGCTCAACCTTAAGCGCATCCTGCAGCGCGTGAACCTGCGCGAGGTCCTTGGTGTCGTTGGGGTCGACAAGGATACGGACCGCAACGAACACATAGCGGGTGCCGACCTTGTCCTTGGTCAGCGTCGTGCGGCCGGGCTTGTAGACCACCATCGGGGTGTAATGGTCTTCACTGATGACCTGCATCGAGATGAAGCGCTTCCCGGCTTCGGGAAGGGTGATGGTCACCGGGCCGGCGTCGAGGTCGAAGAGCGCCTGGGAGTAGAGCGTATCCCGGTTCATCCGGACCACGGGCTGCTTGTCGATCGGTGTCGGCGTCCTGCTATGGGCGAATTTGCCGAAGCCGCCGTCAGCGGCCGTTTTTGCCATATAGAAATCGGTCTCGGCGCGCTTGAAGTTGTCGACATTGACCGGAACCGTCTGCGCATACGCCGCGCATGGCGCGAGAACCAGGAAACTCAGGCTGTAGATCGACGTCATTCGCATGGAACGGCACCTCATTGGCGTCTCTGATTCATGTGCTCATCGGGGCATGACCGAATGGGTCCGCGTCCGTGCTGCGGCTTATCGCCAGCCCAGGGGGCGGGGGAAACCCGTGATCCGCCCCGCCAGGACTGCCTCCGCGGCATTTCGTGCATGGGCCGCCTGCCCGTCTTGCCATTTCGCGCCAATCGCGACCGGGTCTTCTTCACCAGTTGCGGCAACGCGCATCTGGTCGCGCCGATCCAGATGATGGCGCAGAAAGTTCATGGCGCCCGTTCGATCACGGCAGCAAACCCCGCGCATCCGGCGCAGGGCTCGCGCCGAGCATGGGGCGCTGATCACAGCGATCAAGGCCGGCGACCGGGTGAAGCTGGTCGAGCTCTGCCGCGCTCCTCTCGCCCCCCGCGCGCGACGCTCATATCGCCGCAGGGGAGCAGCGGTCCCGGCGTCGCCGTCAGGAAGGGCGGCGGCTGGCCCGGGGATGACGGCCCGGGCTTTCGAGGGCGGGCCAGAGCGAGATGGCGGAGACGGCGGACTCGGTCCTGTGCATGAGCGCGACCATCGCCAGGAGGCCTGGCCGTTCCAGGAAAGCATCGGCCCGAAAAGTGGATCGCGGTTTTCAAGCGCAGCGTGGTCTAACCTATTGGGACGAGCATGTTCATCAACGGAACGTGCTGCTGACAGCCATACATGTCGCCCTCGCCCGCGGAACCCTGGGCGCGCGGGCGCCTGATCGTGATCTTGATGGCGTTGGCCATGTCGATCTCGAAGAAGGATGAGATGTCCGAGGGGTCAAGACTGTAAGCTTTCGCGACCGTCTCCGGCGTTATCGCGCCGGAATTCCGGATGGTCTCGTAGTTCGCCTTCTCCCTGCACAGGATGTCGAAGGTGATGCGGTAGGGACCGGCATTCTTGCTGCGAACGATGTCGGCGATCTCGCAGAGCGGACGGGCGGCCATGTCACAAATCCTCCAGCGTGACTGGGAAAAGCTCGGTCGGCGAAGCCACCTTCATCAGGTGATAGGCGCTGAACTCGTAGACGGGGCCGACATCGAGGTCGGACGGGGAATAGGGAAAGGCGAGGTTTCCGGAGGGGTTGRTGATGCCCTCGTAGTGATGGTGCAGCATGGCTCCGCTGATCTGGTGGCAGGCGGCATGCGCAAGTTCCTGCGAAGCGGCGGTGACCTCGATCACGAGGCCGATTTCCCGCGCTGGCGAATGCTCCCGCTCCAGCTCCTTCATCACGCCGTCGCGGCCATAGACATGGAACTGCACCGAAATAAGATCGGGCGCGAAATAGTCGCGTGCCCGCTCTTCGAGCTGGTCCAGGATGCCGTCGAGCGCCGCGATCGTGGTCGGACAGCGAATACCGGCGATCGCGATCGAGCGATAGCCGGCGAGTCGCGCGCCCTCCAGCTTGACATAGTAGTCCTCGGTCTCGGTCAGCCTGGCACCGGTGACGCGCACCTGCCTATCGCCGAGCTGCTCGAAGGAGCAACCGGTGAGGTCGATCTCATGCCCCGGGCCGCCTTGCCTGAACGGGTTCTCGCGCTCGTAGAGCGAATGTGCGGAGACGGATTTGACGGAAGCCCGCCGCCTGATGCTGCCGGGCTCCAGCACGAAGCCGTCCTCGTCCACGGTGCCGAGCATCACATCCATGGCGAATGGCTCGGCAGAGAATGCGCCGCATTCAAGAATCTTGCCCATGTGGATGGCCAGGGCCGGATCGGCCCCCTTCCAGATCGGATAGGCGGCGATGACGGAGTCGTCGCAGGCGCGGCCGGCGATGATCACGTTGGCGCCTGCGTCGAGCGCCTCACAGATC
>NZ_JBFTRC010000318.1:0-3911 GCF_056399325.1 Allobosea sp. 01N443 | reverse complement strand
GGGTTGGCCCTGGTTCGCGACGTGATGACGCGCGATGTCAAATACTGCTTCGAGGATGAGGAGATGGACCACGTCATCCACAATATGGGGGACAACCAAATCCGACGCCTTCCCGTTGTCGATCGCAACAAGCGGCTCGTCGGCGTGGTCTCGCTTGCTGACGGCGCTCTCAAGGACAGCCCGGAAGCCGCCGGAGACGCCCTAACAGACATCGTGGAGCCTGCAGGGCGCCCAGCGGCATAGTCCGCGGCGATTGTGGTCTAACGAGTGGGAGGGCGTGGAGATGCCGCGGCGARGCTGGCCTGCTTGCCTCCTACTACGGCTCAGTTGAAGTCCTGAACCGTAGCGGTCTCTTGCGACCTGGTTGGCGCTCGATACGATTGCCATGTTGGCACAGGATTGGTCTCAGGGCCTAGCCAGCGACCTTCTTGCGCGTAGCTCGCTTCGCACGCACGGGCTTCTCGGGAGCGGCCGCCGGAACCGGCTTGGCCTTGCGCCCCAAGCCAGAAGCCTTTGCGAGCTTCGCCCGAGCTTCCGAATARTTGGGTGCGACCATCGGATAGTCKGRRGGCAGSCCCCATTTYGCGCGATACTGTTCAGGCGTGAGATTGTAGGCCGTGCCCAGATGGCGCCTGAGGGATTTAAATGCCTTGCCATCTTCGAGGCAGATGATGGCGTCCGGCGTGACCGATTTCTTGATCGAAACCGCCGGCACAAGCGCGATAGGTACAGGCGGAGCTTCGGGTTTGGCTCCGAGCTGCGTGAGAGCGGAATGAGTGCTCGAAATTAGCGCAACAAGGTCCGCGGGAGGAACGTTGTTGTGGGCGACGTAGGCCGAAACAACCATTACCGTTAGATCAACTACATTGTCATTTTCTTCGCGCATGGTTCTTCCTTAAATAAAAGCCTGCTTTAACCGCGTACCTGACCTATGTTCTCCCCAAAATGCAATGTTCATTTCGTGGCTGAGCGGTCATCGAACGTGTTCTTTCGATAGCAATCGCGGTTCACGGCTAGATGAAGCAATTCGGAGGAGGAGATGACCGTCATTTACAATGCCGCCTTGCATAATTCGGATTCTACCCTACGCTTTGGTGGGACGCGTCACTAAAGCTATGGAAACCAATATGGCGACTGGAACGGTCAAGTGGTATAACGAAACCAAGGGTTATGGGTTCATTACGCCGGATGCCGGAGGTAAAGATGTCTTCGTCCATGCAACGGCCTTGGAGCGGGCTGGTCTTCGAGGGTTAGCAGAAGGTCAGAAGATTACGTATGACGTTGAAGCGGACCGCCGCAGTGGCAAAGAATCTGCGGCTAATCTTAAGGTCTGAGATATCAAGCCGCCCACATCAGTGGGCGGATTTTCTTTTGACGAATCGTCCAATTTCTAAGGGCCATCATGCAGCCCGCGAGCGCATCCGCCTTTGCTGACCAAGGCCCATCTTCTTGGCAAGTTGCGACCGAGCCTCGGCATAGACTGGGGCTACCATCGGATAGTCCGGGGAAAGGCCCCACATCTTCCGATAGTCGTCGGGAGTAAGATTGTAAGCCGTCCGCAGATGACGCTTGAGACTCTTGAACCTCCGTCCATCATTCAGGCAGATCAGATAATCTGGCGCGATTGATTTCTTTATTGAAACGGCGGGCTCGCGCTTCTCTTCAACGGGAGCGGCAACCTCAGGCGACACCAGCTTCCCTAGCGATTGGTGGACCTTCGCGATCAAGTCCGGCAGTTCAGTTGCGGGCACCGAGTTGTGACTTACGAAAGCCGAAACAATATCCGATGTTAATTCGACGAAATTCGGAGTTCCAGTGTCCTGATCCATGTCTGGTATCCTTCACGCTAAATTTCTGAGCTCTCCACTCGCGTTCTGAGTGACTACGAAAACGAAGAACGATTACGATACATCTCGTGTCGCTAGGTCATAAATTCAATACAGCGATCGGTTCATATTTGCCTTGGGATCAGTCCGAAGTATGGCGGGCTGCTGAGCCGAGACACGCTAGAGGCTTCTGCCCGGAAACTCGCACGGTACACTCGACCGCAGCAGGCAAAACACGAACTCAACGGCTCGGGGCTTCACATCGAGAGCCTTGGACGCCATTCGCTCAGGCTCCGGAAACGCGAATTACACGAATGTCCTAGAGTTAGATCTGATGTTAAGTGATGCCTTTAGAGATATTTCGATTTTCGAAGCATTTACAAAAAGCGGTGGCTACGCAAACATCCGGGTCGGCCTGGGGAGGTAGTACGGGGTTCTAAAACCATGCCGGAGCGTTTGATTGCTATCGTCGACGATCATCCACTGCTGATGGAGGGTATTGGTGCGCTGCTGAAGCGTTGGGGCGGTTTCACCCTCGCCGCGACAGGAAATGTCGCGGACGACATCGTGTCGATCGCCAAAAGCCACCACCCCGATCAGATGATTGTCGATCTCAACATGGCGGGAGATGTTTTTCAGGCAATCTCAGATGCGTTGAAGTTCGCTCCCGAGACGAAGATCATTGTGTTCACAGCCTCGACAAATGCGGATGATGCAATCAGGGCCTTGGATATTGGGGCCAGGGGCTATGTCCTGAAGGGGAGCCCCGGAGAGGATCTCTTCCAGGCTCTAGGGGCGACGCAGCAGGGCGATGTGTATGTTACACCAGCCTTTGCAACCAAGGTAATTGGTGCCTTGCAGGATAAGGCTCTGCAACGACAGAAGGCGATCAGCAACAGACTAAGCGTTCGGGAGGAGCAGATCGTAAAATTGCTCCTACTCGGGAAGAAGAACAGCGAGATCGCCCATGAGTTGTCGCTCAGCGATAAGACCGTCAAGGGCTACATGACCAATTTGATGGCGAAGCTGAACGCCCGCAATCGTCTTGAGGTCGTCATTACGGCTCAGAAGCTGAATGCTGCAGCAGATATTCCGGGCACAAGACGATAGGAAACGTGGCGTCCATGTTGCCGCCAGCGGCTGGATTTGGCGTCACGGTTGCTTGCGAGAATGCGCCATGGCCGACTTGGCCCCTGCTTCAAAGCCCACGCCTTTTGTGATGGCGTGCGCCAGATCGGAGCCAAGGCTCTTCACAGCAAGGACTAACCAAAAAGGGCAATCCAGCCCTAACGATATAGGAAGTAGGGATCGCGGCCCATTCGAATTGAAGCCTGCACTGGAGGTGCAGCGACAATGGGGGTTCGATCGGCAATTCGCCCTACCAGTTTGATGAATCTAAGCTGGAGGTGTGTGAGGCGACGGTGATCCAGTTCCAACGTCTCGCGCAGTTTCGGGGGAATAAGCTCGAAAGAGGCACGGATCATGATGCGTTGTATCGGACGCAAAGGCCTCGCGATGAGCGGCGCGTGCATCATTAAAGCCAGGAATTCTTCAATGACATCCGCGTGCGTCAGCGTGGGCTCGACCTCCGCAAGCATCACGCGCCACGCCTCAAGCGATGCGGGAGCTCCGTTGGCGCCGTAGAGCCGGGCGGCCTCGGCTCCTTCGGTGAAAGCGCGTGAGGAGTCTTCGGGCGTTAGCTGCGCGACAAAGCTGCTGCGCCTGTTCTTCTAAGGCGCTTCACGGGGTCGATGCGGAATGAGCTGTGCCCCCATACCCCCGCTCGTACGGATGGCTCGGCTAATTCGAGGATGACCGCAGCAATGCCTCCTATGAAAAGCGAAACCGGATTCTTGAAAACGCGCCAGGTCACGGAGTCAGGCGAAACGAGCCCAGCCGCTCCGGCAGGCTTAGAGTAATCGAAGGCGAGTTCGGGGTAACCATGCGGCGTAGGCCGCAGTACGGCTATTTCGGGTCGTCCGATCTTGTGAGCAGGTGAGGATTGGCTTTGTAGATTTCGGCGAGGCCTTTGAGCGTCTCGATGCCGAAGTCTGTGAACGCCATGACGCTGTCATCGCCTGGCCC
>NZ_JBFTRC010000317.1:0-3917 GCF_056399325.1 Allobosea sp. 01N443 | reverse complement strand
GAGCATGGCTTCGTGTTAGGGGCCGATCTTAGCTACTTTGGATCTCGCAAGGATTTCCTTGGCGTTGTTGCCAATGGAAAATTCAAGAATTCGATTGCGCATGAACTCAAAGCCAACGGATATCGTACCAGTGTAAATTATCCCTCGCCGACAACCTTTCTTAACACAAAAGAATTCTACCAATCACTCGGATTTGATCGCGTCAATTCAGAAGACGATATGAATCTTCAAATTAAATTCACTGGCCCTCGACCGAGAGATAAGGCTTATTACCAATTTCTGCTAGACGATCTCGAGAAAAAACAGAAAAACGAAGGTACTAACCCGAATTTCTACTTCGTCCTGACCTCGGCCACGCATTACCCTTGGGATTATCAGGAATTCCCAGGCGTGCGTGATGCAGAGTATGCGCCCGGCGATCCTGTTGCTGAGTACGCTCGGCGACAGCGGATCGCTGCGGACGACCTATCCTGGCTGAAGGCATCGCTCTCAACACGATTTCCGGGCCAGCCCTTCCTGATCGCCAGTTTTGGAGACCACCACCCATTGTGGACCCATGATTATGTGCACAGACTTCCGACTTGGAAGGGGCGTACACCCGATCCGGCGGAGCACATGTGGCGAACCTACTACCGTGTAGATGGCGTCAACTTTCAACCGAACTATGCAGGCCTGAGCCAAGAGATAGAGATCGGTTTGCTCGGCGAAAGCGTGTTGACAGCTGCAAACCTTCCCATCAGCAAATCCTACCAGGTTCGACGTTGGCTCCGCGAACGATGCGAAGGGCGCTGGGCCGACTGCCCTGACCAGAATAGCCTTCGGACGGCAAATGCGCTGCTTTCGGAGGGGCCACAAGCCATCTTCAAAGATTGAGTTTTGCCGCGGGCTAAGTGGCTAGCTCACGTCAGGCCCGCAGTTCAGCACAAGCGCCGCCGCGCCGGGCGGCGCTTGTCGTCGATCGCCCGCTCTCCGACAGCCGGCGGCGCGCCGGCGTTTTTGCGGTTTCGGCGCATCGCTCGATGAGGCAGACCGCACCCCGTTGCCGCTCCAACGATGGGCCGAGTTTTGGCATGGAACTCCCCGGTATTCAGCCGTTTGCGCGGGCCAAGCGATCAGCGGCCGGTGCCGCGAATGAAGTTGAGCAGCAAGTCCCAGCGCTCGCCGACCCAGACGAAAAGGCCGACGCCAACCGGAAGCGACAACACGGCGAATCTTGCCGTCCTGCCACCGACACGGGCGAGGAATAGGCCGCTGCGGATGACGGCCGTGTCTTTCTTCAGGCTGACGACACTGTTCTGCAACCCAGAAATCGCCGCCTGCATTTCGCCCATCGCCTGACCCCGCTGCTGGCCCTGCTCGAGGAGGCGTTGCATCGCCTCCCTCAGGCCCTCGATCGCATCCTTCAGGTCGCTGTCCGTCTCCTTCAACCCATCAAAACGCTGCTCGAGCACTGCGATGCGCTCCAGAGTTCCCCGCCCTTGGCCGACCATCAGCGCCCCCAGCAGCCGGCAGCGACGCCGCGCTCGGAATGGATGTCGATCCGGCGGGTATCGGCGGGCGTCTTGCCCTGGACAGTCTGGAGGCTGTCGCTGATGACGCCGCACGGCCTATCGACCGGCGCCGTCGTCGCGCAGGCAGAGACCGCGATCGCGGTCCCAGCTGCCAATGCAATTCTCAACCTTGCGCGCAGCGTCATCGGCCTTGCCTCTTGCCTTCACATTCGATTGCTGGATCTCGGCCGACGCATCGGTCTTGCCGCGCTGATAGATGCTGCTGACCACCGCCCAGGCGAGCAGGCCAGCGATGACGGCAGCGCCGAGCGCGAGCCATGCCCGCAGCGGGATCACGCCGCGGCTTCCTGCTGTGCCTTGTGCCAACGCCAGAGCAGGAAAGAGCCGCCGGCGACGAAGGCGAGCGCGAGGATGATCTGCGCCGGTCCACTAGTGAAGCCCTGCAGAAGCGCCGTCATTGGCGTCGCGACCTTCACCGCATTGTCGAGGGTGACAAGGGGAAGCGGGGCAGGCCTCGCCGGGACGGTGTTGGAGGAGACGAAGCCGCCGCGAGACCAGAGCCCGGCCTCAGCAGCGCGGCGGTTGACGAGCCCCTCGACCTTCCGGCCGCCGGCATTGACCCATTTCATCAGCTCGGTCGGCACAGCGGCATAATTGCCGGCCTCGAGCTTTTTCAGCAGGGTGGACTTCTGGAACGCCCATTCGCCGACATTGAAAGCGAACGAGACCAGAGCGGCGAATTGACCATCGGTAAGGGGAACGCGAACCAGACGCTCGACGGCACGCTCGAACCGGTCGAGATCGTTGCGCAKGAGATGCTCGGCTTCGGCTTGCGTCAGCGTCATGCCGGGACGGACATGCGCCCCAGTCGAGCCGTAGCCGATCGTCAGAATGCCGGCGACATCCTTGTAAGCGGTCAGCCGGCAGCCTTCCCAGCGCTTGATCAGCGCCAGGCCTTCATCGCTGATGCGACGTGTCATTGTGCGTGCTCCAGATAAAGAAAAACCGCCCGAAGGCGGCGGATGGATGGGTTGGGGTTTGGCCGTTATGCCGGCCAGGTGATCGGTGGCAGTTCAGAGACGATGGCCTCGGCTGACTTCGCGAAGGTTCCGACAATGCGCGCGTCAGCCTTTGGCGCGACCTTACGGATCACGACAGCCCAATCAGTCTGCGACATAGGAAATGCTCCGGGCATGAAAAAACCGCCAGAAGGCGGCAGGTGGCCGGGTGTCAATGCAGCCGATAAAGTCGAGCAAAAGCGCCGCTTCGGCTGGAACGGCGCCGCCGGCCTCAACCGCCTAGCATTTCTGCTAGCTCTTCCTTCGTAAGCCTTGCACTGTATGCCTCTTGGCCCTGCTCGAATTGCCAACTATCTCGCAGGCCGCCAGCATCGACTACGTCATATCCAATCGAGTCAAAAAAAGCCGAAGCTACCTTCTTCGATTCTTGGTCATCACCTGCGATCGGAACCGCAATTCGCTTTGAGCCGGATAGGCGCGAGTTGTCCTCTAGGTTGCTCTCGAACATAACGCTTGAAGATCTAACCAAAAGCGCGCCATCCCAACGCACGGCTAGCATATAGGAAGTCTGTCAATTCATCCCGCCCCTTGCCGCGTAAAGCGATATCGTTTATCTCGCGATAACCGATATTGGTTATCGGATCAATGGGGGCGAGTGACGCACGGTGAAGGAGGCGGTCTATATCGCTCTCGCAATCTTGGCTGTTCTAGTGGCCTTGATCGCGCAGCCCGAACCCGGCGCGTGCAAGGATAAGTCCCCGGGCTCGATCTTTGCCATCATGAACTGCCGAACACCCGGCTAGCTTACCGGCGTGGCGTGCGCTTGGATCGCCGTCACGCACATGTCGGCAAAATCATTGGCCCCCTCCGCGTTGAAGTGCGCCGCATCGCCTCTCTTGTCCGCACCGAGCGTGTCAGTGTCTGGGCCGAGAAAGATGCTCACGCCGTCAGCCATCGCCGCCTGCCCCGCCCGGACGGCCAGAACCTCAGGCGAGCCCGGGGTATTGACGCCGGCCCAATAGGTCGTCTGGCAGACGATGGCAGGCGCGGTGAAGTCAGCGTCACGGAACTTCTGAAACTCGGCGCGACCCCGGTCCCGATAAGTATTGCTGCTGGTCCCGATTGAGGGATCTCCCTCGCCCTGGTGACGCAGGATGCCGGTTAGCGGTAGCCCGGAGGCCTGAAGCCGGCGGATGAAGTAGCGCAGCCGATCGACATAGATGCCGCCATCCGCCCAATCGACCGTCGTGGATCCGCCAATAGCGCACCCTGCGATGATGACACGGTCGCAGATGTTGGCATCGATCAGCTTTTGCCCGATCCGCGTCATCACGTTCGAATAGGCGTTCGGCGTACTCGTCGTGTTGATGCCCGGCAGAGGCTCGAC
>NZ_JBFTRC010000316.1:0-3998 GCF_056399325.1 Allobosea sp. 01N443 | reverse complement strand
CGGAAAACGTGCGCCAGACATTGGCGAGGAGATAGGGTTTCAGCGTCATCCCGCCCATCACCCAATCGCCGGTAAGCCGAGCGCCGATCCGGCCGGTSAGWGCATCGTYGGGCGAAAAGCGRACCGCRGAGAAGCGATCGCGCTCCGTTCCGAACGAGACCGATTGCCAGATCAGCTGCGCCTGCGGCTCAAGCGACAGCCCGGCACCGATCTGGATCGGATAGCCGGCCTCGAGCGAGCCGGTGAGACCGGTTCCGTCGGCGCTCAGCCCGATGCCGCGGGTCGAGCGCGGATCGCCATCGAACCAGGAGCCCAGCAGCACCGCGTCGACATACCAGCGTGACGGACCGACATGGGTCCAGTAGGCGCCGAGGCTGGTTGCATCCATCTTCAGCTTGCCGACCAGCGCCCGCTGCTGGGCGAGAGCGAAACCGYGGGCATCGACATCGGCGCTGGCGAAGCCGAGGAACAGGCCAAGCCGGTCGCGATGGCCGTTATTGTCCCAGCCGAAAAGGTCCTGACCGGCCTGGAAGCCGCCGATATTGCCCTTCATCTCGGGCGAGAGCGGGCCTGAGCGACTCTCCTCGGCATGGCGGCCGAAGAGCCGGCCCCAGGCGCCTGGCAGCGCGCCCGAGCCGAGSAGCAGGGCCTGATCGCCCTGGCGCTCGTGAAAGGTCCCAAGCGTCGCCAATCCGAGCTGGCGCGCCACGCCGGGCAACAGCGTGTAGATGGCCGCCTCGGGGCGGAAGAGAGGGATCGGAGTGTCAGGAGCCGTCACTCCGGGCGGTATCACGCCGGGCGGCGTAGGTCCGACAGGGGGCGTCACGCCGGGGGGCGTCGGGATGAGCTGGTTCCGCAGGAACCAGTCATTCTCGGTGCCGGCCGTCACACCGCCCTGAAAYAGGAGATATTCGTAGGCSCCCGCCGCGACGACGCCACCGAGCGCGAAGGCACCGGCGGTGCTTCCTCCATTCACCGCGCGCACCACCTGGATGCCGTTGCCTGTCGTCAATTCACCGGTCCCGCCGGCGTTGGCGATGCTCAGAAGCGAATTGCCGGTCGCCGAGCCGACATCGAGGCGATCGGAAGGCGAGCCGTCAGTTCCGAGGAAAGTGTTCAGCCCGATCGTGCCGCCAGTCCCTGTATAGCTTGGCGTCGTCAAGACTGTGCCCGGCGGGGTGCCAGTGCCCATGTTCACAAGGCCGGCRTTGGYGACGCTSGGKAYRGTRTGRCTGAAGCCATTGAGATCGAGCGTTCCGCCGCTTGCGACCGTCACGGCCGAGTTCGGGCTGAGCGTGCTCAGTCCACCGGCCCGCAACGTGGCCCCGCTGACGTTCGTCGGTCCGCTGTAGCTATTGGCTGCTGTAAAGATGGTCGCGCCGGCAAGCACATTGACAGTACCGTTGCCACTGATCGCGTGTGCAAACACGTAGCCGGCGGACGTGTGATTGAAGTTGATCGTGCCGGTGCCGGCGCCAAATGCGACGGTCAGCGCGTCGATGGTGCCTGGTGCAGCCGCCGCCGTGCTGACGAGCGGGTCCGCGCCGATGTTCAGTGTGCCAATCGATCCGGTCTGCGCAGCGACCACAACAGAAGGCGCGGCAACGACGCCTTCGTTCGCAATCGTGAGCGTGCCCGTGCCATTGTTGCCAATGTTCACCCCCGAGATGTTGCTCCAGGTGGAGCCAGTGTCGGTCACCGTGACCGTGCCCCGCGAGCCCAAAGAACCGCCAACCAACCCGAGGAGATCGGTTACAGTGCCGCCGTCCGCGATCATGAGCACGCCCGTGCCCGCACTGCCGACCACAACGTTTCCGCTATTCGTCCACTTGGAGCCCGCGCCGGCCACCGTCACCATACCCGTCGCGCCGGCAAACGATCCCAGCACGCCACTAGTATTGGTCACGCTCCCACGGCTTTGGATCGTGAGTGAGCCGGTGCCCGAATCGCCGATATTGAGGACGCCACTGACATCCCAGGCGGATGCAGGCCCAGTTACCGTGACCGTACCCGTCGAGCCGGCAGACTCACCGACGGAGCCCCCAAAAGAACTGATCACCCTGCCGCCATCTTCGATTCTTAGAACCCCCGTACCTAGTCGGCCCACAAAGAGGAGGGCATTTGACCACGTGGAGCCGGTGCCGGTCACGGTCACCGTACCATTCGAGCCAAGCCTGCCGCCAATGAACCCGCCCCCAAACGGGAGGGTGGTCAATGTCCCGCCCTCCTGGATTGTGAGCGCCCCAACCCCATCCACGCCGACGGACACTTGAGAGGCCTGCGCGGGCAAGCCCGAGATCACCGTCGGAAACGGCGTCGTGGTGTCAATGACCGTGAAGTTCTGGTTCGTCGGAACACTACCGGGATTCCAATTGCCAGCCGTAAACCAATCAGATGATCCCGCTCCGGCGGTCCAATCTCTGAGGTTCTGGGCGCGTGTCGAAACCGTAGAGGCTGCGAGAAGTGCGATTGTCACCAGCGCCGTGTACGAGCCAAATCTCAAGCCGCGTGCCAGCAACCCCGAGTGTGGCGTAGTCGCCGCGATAAGCCGGCGGATTCGATGTCTTGCGCTAGCGCCCGGCAGCACATGTCCCAAATCCATTTTCGCGCCCTTTTGCGTACAGCCCGCGAACGTGATCGGTAGGCGATCGCGTTGCGAGCAGTCGAAGTCAGAAGCAAAGGCAGAGGCTGATCAGAATCGGATAGGCTACGCGTGACGATGCTCAGAGAAAGCACCGGCGATATCTACAAAATGTTTACGAGGGCATGTTTGTCGTCAATGCGGACCCATATATTTTGAGGTTCCGTTGCACGAACGCCACGATTCCAGCTGAAATTTTTGATCGGCGCAGTTACTGGGCCGACGGAGGCAGGCATTGTGACCATAGGGAAGTGATCCTGACCTGCCGCTGAACTTCAATCTAGCGATGTCTGCTTTCGGGCAGTCCGCCAATGTTTGTCGGTAGCGCGCTTATGCCAGCGGGTTCAGCGTGACGAACTTCTGATTTCCACCCTCCTGCGACCTTCGGAATGTCTGCAAACGGGCAAGACCACCGCGCCCGCCCACGACCCGGAAGGCCGGTCGTGGGCGGGTACCAAGCGATAGATTTCTCTGCACTGACGTGGGCAGGCCCGTGAAGGGTGTGCGACGCCGACGAGGGGGCGGCGACGCCATCTTGAATGATGCGACGGTTGGCCAAGCTCACGGCTGAGGAACAAACTTTCCCATCAACTTGCGTCGGCGTGACTTGCCCAATCCGTTATGTTTGCGGGTTCAATCCGTCAGTCTGATGGACTTCTCGCTGCACAGATCGATGAGGTCACTATCGCTCTCGACCTCGTCGCTGAACTTGGCAAGGACGGAGTAGCTGCAGCCCGCGGGCTTGTTCAGTTTGAGGGCAATGCTCTTGCCGGGCCCGAGCGGCTTGGTGAGCTTGGCGATCAGGCGCGGCTGCTCGCCCGAGGTCGTGATTTCCAGGGAAGCCAGTGGCGCGGTACGCGCGTTCGTCACCTTCACTTGAGCTGGCGGCTTGGGTGATTGGGCGACCGCGGGAGCAGTCGCGAAGCAAACGAATAGAGCGGCGCCGAACAGGCCGGCAGAAATAACGGGCTTATAATTCATTGTTGTTTCGTTCCCCGAATAGCGAGCTTGAAACGCTCCTGCATATCTCACAACGGTCTTTCGGGGAAAACAAGCAGTCAAACGAGGCTTGGAGTGCCGGTAGCAGGTTGCGGACGGCAGTCGAGTAGAAGCTGTCCCCGTTCGATGCATGGATGAGCGGCGCCGCAAAGATATTCTCCGCCAGCCGCCGCCCCTCCAGCAGGGAATCGCCTCCACGCAGTCGATGCAGGTCAACAAGACCGGCCAGGGCGATGACGAACCGGGAACGATCGAGCCGGCAACAACCTAACGGGTGCGAAAATCCGACCTATCCGTGCAAGTTTCCGCACGCACGCACGCATCGTCAGCGGCGATGGGCTGTCGGTCGGGTCTCGCC
>NZ_JBFTRC010000315.1:0-4035 GCF_056399325.1 Allobosea sp. 01N443 | reverse complement strand
GACTTCGATAGCGTCGACGGATTGCAGGCCATCGTCGACAAATGGACGAGCCTCTACGCTGCGACCGAGGAGATGCACGACAAGGCGGCATTCGACGCGGTTCCCGCCGGCCAGCAACTGTCGGCGCGCGGTATCGAGGTCGGGCATATCTTCTATTTCGGCACGAAGTATTCCGAGCCGATGGGCGCGACGGTGACCGGGCCGGACGGGCAGCAGGTGCCGGTGCATATGGGCTCTTATGGCATCGGCCCGAGCCGTCTCGTCGCAGCGTTGATCGAGGCCGGTCACGACGATGCCGGCATCGTCTGGCCGGACGAGATCGCACCGTTCGACATCGCGGTGCTGAACCTGAAGATCGGTGACGCAGCGACCGACGGCGCCTGCGAGCAACTCTACAGAGCGCTCTCCGCCAAGGGCTATGACACGCTCTATGATGATACAGACGGTCGGCCAGGCGCCAAGTTCGCGACGGCAGACCTGATCGGCGTACCGTGGCAGGTCATCGTCGGGCCTAAGGGCCTGGCTGAGGGCAAGGTGGAAATCAAACGCCGCGCCGGCGGAGAGCGCGAACTCGTCTCGCTCGCGGCTGCGCTGGAACGCTTCCCGGGCCGCTCGGCTTGAGTGGGAGCGGCATGATCGCGGAGCGGAGCAGGCGCCGATGAACGTGGCGGTGGAGTCGATGTCGACCGAAGCAGAGCAGCCCACCGGCACACGCCCCTTTGCGGGTTTCGAATGGCTGCTGGCCGGGCGCTACCTGCGCACGCGTCGGCGCGAAGGCTTTGTTTCGGTCATCGCGGGCTTCTCGTTCCTCGGCATTTTGCTCGGGGTCGCCACGCTGATCATCGTGATGTCGGTGATGAACGGCTTCCGGAAGGAACTCCTGGAGAAGATCGTCGGCGTCAACGGCCACATCTTTGYGACGCCGATTGATCGCCCGCTCGATGACTACGAAGCGGTCGCGGCACGGCTGCGGCAGGTTCCCGGCATCAAGCTCGCAATCCCCTTGGTGGAAGGCCAGGCGCTTGCTTCGTCGCAATACGCCAATGGCGGCGTGCTGGTGCGCGGCATTTCCGAGGCGGATCTGAAGTCGATCCCCTTCATCGGCAACAATATCAAGCGCGGTACGCTCGATGGTTTCGACGCCGCCGCCGGCGTCGCCATTGGCAGTCGGCTTGCCGCGGCGCTCTCGCTGACCGCTGGCGACACGATCACGCTCGTTTCTCCGAAGGGAGCCTCGACCCCGTTCGGAACCGCTCCGCGCATCAAGGCCTATCCGATCCAGGCGGTATTCGAGATAGGCATGACCGAGTTCGATTCCTCGTTTGTCTTCATGCCGCTGGCAGAAGCGCAGGCCTATTTCAACCGCGATGGCGATGTGAACGTCATCGAGGTCTTCATCGACAATCCGGATCGGACCCAGGTCGTGCGCGATGCGATCGAGGCCGACGCGCCACGGCCGCTTGTGCTGTCCGATTGGCGGCAGCGCAACCGTACCTTCTTCAACGCGCTCGAGGTCGAGCGGAACGTCATGTTCATCATTCTCACCCTGATCGTGCTGGTGGCGGCGCTGAACATCGTCTCGGGCCTGATCATGCTGGTGAAGGACAAGACCGAGGACATCGCGATCATGCGCACCATGGGCGCGTCTCGCGGCACTGTGCTGCGCGTCTTCCTGATCACGGGGGCGGCCATCGGCGTGTTCGGTACATTGGCAGGGCTAGGCCTCGGCGTTCTCTTCGCCAACAACATCAAGTCGATCATGGCCACCCTGAATTGGATCACCGGGGCCAATCTCTGGGATCCGACAGTACGCTTCCTGAGCGACATTCCCTCCGTGATCGACTGGCGGGAAGTGGCGAGTGTCGTCGGGATGGCGTTGGTCCTATCGCTGCTGGCGACGCTGTATCCGGCCTGGAAGGCCGCGCGGCTGGACCCGGTCCAAGCCCTGCGGATGGGTTGAGGCAGAAGAACCCGTGGCCATGCAACGCGAAACACCGGCGCTCTTCCTCTCCCAGATCGAGCGCTATTACCCACAGACCGATGCTCCGCTCGAGATCCTGCGCAAGGCGGATTTCGCACTGTGGCCGGGCGAGCTTGTCGCGCTTGTTGCACCGAGCGGTACCGGCAAATCGACGCTCCTCCATGTCGCCGGCCTGCTCGAGAAACCCGATAGCGGCGAGGTCTTCGTCGGCGGAATCGCGACCAGCAAGCTGGACGACAAGGGCCGCACCCGGCTGCGCCGCACCGAGATCGGTTTTGTCTACCAGTTCCACCATCTGCTGCCTGAATTCACGGCGCTCGAGAACGTCATGCTGCCGCAGCGCATTCGCGGCCTGCGGAAGCGGGAAGCCGAGGAGCGGGCGACTGAACTGCTCGCCTTTCTCGGGCTCGGCGAGCGGCTCGACCATCTTCCGGGCGAGCTTTCCGGTGGCGAGCAGCAGCGCGTCGCGATTGGGCGTGCGGTCGCCAATGCGCCCCGTCTGCTCCTCGCGGACGAGCCGACCGGCAATCTCGACCCTCACACCTCGCTGCATGTCTTCAACACGCTGGTCGCCTTGGCCCGGGCTTCGGGTCTCGCGGCCCTGATYGCGACCCATAATCTCGACCTCGCCCGGCGGATGGACCGGCAGGTGACGATTCGGGACGGGCTGGTCGTTCCGCTGCGTTAGCGCGGGCACGGCTTCTCCCGTTGCGCACTACCGGGCGCGCCCGCGCTTTCCGCGAGCTGGCGCCACGACGGCAAGGCCGGCAATCACGATCACGAGAATGCCGATCCAGGTCGCGGTCGATGGCAGATCGTCGAACATCGCGTAACCCAGCGCGGTCGCGCCAAGCAGTTCGAGATAGACGAGCGGCGACAGCGTCGAGACCGGCGCCATTCTGAAGGCGCTGATCGTGAGCAGGTTGCTGACGGCCGAAAGCAGTCCCATCAGGAGGATCAGCAGAATCTCCTCGCGATTGGGCACCGTCCACTGGAACAGGACGATAGGCGTCAGCAACAGGATGCCGAAGACGAGCTGGATGGTCAGTGCCGACAGCGGTGTGCTGCCCTGGGCGGTCGCTCGGGTCATCACAAGGTAGCACGCCATCAGTCCGCCCGACGCCAGCGCGATCAGCGTGCCGGAACTGCCGTCAGCGCCCGGTCTCACGATCAGCATGGCTCCGATGAAGCCTAGAATGACGGCCGCCAGCTTTCGGCGATCAAGCCGCTCGCGCAGGACAATCATGGCCAGCAGGGTCGCGATGATCGGCGCGATGAAGTAGGCACCCAGAGCGTCGGCAAGCGGAATGCGCGCGATTGCGGTGAAATAGAGCGTCATCGCGCCAACCAGGAAGGCGGTGCGCAGAAGCTGCGGCAGGATCTGGTTGCGGCCAATCAGCGGCGCCGGCGCGCGCGCCTGCACATACARCACGACAGGCAGTACGAAGCCGAGCGCCGCGACATAACGAGCCCAGCTTAGAAAGGCCGGGGAATGCGCTCCGCTGAGATACTTGCCGATCGCATCCGCGCCCGGGATGAACAGCATCGATATGGCCATCAGGACGATGCCCAGCGCGGGGCTACGCGTGCTGCCGGAGGCTGACGCGCGCTCGTCCTGCTGGTTCGCCTCGGCGGGTTCTGAGCGGAGATTGGCGACGGAAGCGCCGGAGGCATCTGAACTTTGGTCCATGCGGCTCTCTAGCAGATTCCGCGGCGCCGACAGCCGTGGACGAGCCTGAATGCGCCGACGGGAAAGCGTACGCGACCTACGCCGAAGGGTTAATCGCCTTCCACCACCATCAAGGGGATATTAACCTCCATCCAGACGTCCAGAATGGAACTAACGCTGCGCGATTGACGAGAACAAAACAGGAATTATGATGGACATATAGCGAACATCTGGAGGTCAAGATGGTTTTAGCACGTAAGCTGGTCGTCGGAATGGTGGAGCTTGCCTCGCTCGGCCTCTTCCTTGGGATGATCTGGCTCTGGGCGGCGCTGCTCGCCGCTCCTAGCGTCTGAGCCATCCACAGCCGGGCGGAAAGCCTCTCGAC
>NZ_JBFTRC010000314.1:0-4074 GCF_056399325.1 Allobosea sp. 01N443 | reverse complement strand
GCCACCGGAACCACCGCCCGAGCCTCCGCCCGTGCCTCCGACGGAGCCGCCACCGGAACCACCGCCCGAGCCTCCGCCCGTGCCTCCGACGGAGCCGCCACCGGAACCACCGCCCGAGCCTCCGCCCGTGCCTCCGACGGAGCCACCACCGGAACCACCGCCCGAACCTCCGCCTGAGCCTCCTACGGAGCCGCCGCCAACAGAGTTGCCATTACCGCCGGCGGCGGACGAGGACGCGGCCCCTCCGCCGCCGTTATTCGCAGTGGCACTTGCGCCGGCGGCGTTGGAGCTCGAATTTCCCTCGCCGCCGCCGGAGCGGTCTGAGGTCCCTGAAGAAATGGCGCCTGTCGTGGTCGGCGGGCAGGTCCAGACTTGACTGCCACCCCGCTGCGTCAGGTAACACGCTGCATTGGGCGCGCGGGTCGGCCGACCATCAGGAGAAACGGCCGCATAGTACAGGACGTTGCCGCCCGCGAGGCCCTGAACGGACGATGCGCGGGCGCCGATAGACGCGGTAGCGCGTGGTGGGCAGACCCACAGACGGTCGCCGTCATACTGCTGAATGATGCAATGGCGGCTGGGCGCACGCGTCGGGCGGCCATTCGCGCTAATGGCCCTGTAGTATCGTACCACGCCGGCATCGCTCCGACCGACCCCAGAGCTCTCGACAGAGCCGCTCGTCCAATGACCAATCGCTGCCGGTGTTGCTGGTCCACCGCGCCCGTTCCGCCGGGCAGGGTCGCATTCCCAAAGCCATTGGCTCCTCACCAGCTTGCGTTCGCAGGAGGGGTAGGGTTGCGGCGTCGGCGAGCCGTTGACTGCAATACCYTCATGATATTCCGGCGAAGAACTGACGGTCAATGCTTGCGAATACGCCAATGTTGACGTAGCTGCAAGCAAACAAAAAATAATAAATCCAGAATTTAAGCGATGCATGACGAATCCATCTTTTTTCAAGTAGATTACTTGCAGTCATTAATAGAACTGAGATATGTTGTAATCAGTTACATAAACCAAACTGTCTGATTCTTACGATAATTCACGCACAGTTTCGTTGTCAATGCTACAGGACTTACTTTAGGCGGCTGATTAATATCCCCTTCGAAGACCTAAGTCGGATGATTTCACCCGCACTTAGTGGATTGACTTCCACGCCGGTTGCGCTTTGGTTGCTGCCGCGATGACTGCGTCGGGGTCGGCTTTCCCGCGGAAGAGCGAAATCACGCCCCACATCGACACAGTGAGCGCCCCGGCACAGCGGGAGCGTCTCGCCGCCATTATCACCGAATTTTGGGCGGAGGGTCCTACCGTCGATTTGGCGTTAATGGCTGACCGTCGGTTCAATAAAACCACACCTGAAGAGCAAAGAGACTCCTGACTGAGTGAAATCTCAGCGAGCCGCGGAACCGTTGGTTTTGCCATGGGTTCGCAATCGCGTGTTGGTGCTCTCAACCAGCGTCGACACGGCCTGGGAGCAGCCCCGCTTACAATCCGCCCCCCCAGCCGGCGGGGCTGCTCTTCGCCAGTGGAGTTGCAGTTGTGTGCGCGCGTCGGTTGTTGCGTGTCGGCCCTGGTGCCGAAATTGTCCGGGGCCCGGCCAGCAAGGCGGGATGCGCACCAACGGTGCGCAACAGACCACCCGCCGCCTCCCGCCAAACGGGACTACCTGAACGAGACTCCCTCCAAGATTAGGAACGGGCCAATGGTGCCCTGGGGCCGGCGCCCCGATCAGAATTCCCGAAAGCCGACGTCCGCCACGTCGGCTAGGGGCCAACTCCGGAAGCTCGACGTCCGGGAGATCCGCGCGTCCATCGCCTCGAGCGACCATCAAGGGGAGATAGGTCGTCGCAGCTCCTCGGCCGCTCGCGAATCCTATGAACGGCGCGCGGGGAGGGGGAAGCCGCTCAAACAAATTATCCGTCCGGCGAAGAACCAGTCGGATGCGCGCAGGTTCTCAGCTGAATTCGCGCTCTTGCACAGGTCGGACTGAATGCTCGCGTCGACAGAACCGGGCTGCCGGAAACGGAGCGACGCCCGGCAGGGCCGGGCGACGCATGTCAGTTTGCGGAACTTTTCCTACAATCGCGGCAACACTATGCCTCGTTCTTCATTCACCTCGCTCTTCGGGCGATTGGGCATTCGTTCGTCTTCCCCCACGTGTCGCCTGTTGAACAGGCGCCGATCCGCGCCAGTGACAGATTGAATGCCCCGCGGTGACAAAATACGCATGATGGAGAAAGGCGCTGTGCGCCTTGAGAGCGCGTTTGATGCTGCTGCGGTCGGAGTTGCTCCGAATTCCTCTTGTCGTTCAGCGACGAACAAGTCTCTGGCGGACTTTAACAAGCGAAGCAGGCCAACCTCCTATAACCGAACCTGTCGGGAGCCTTCCGGTAAGGTCTAAGGATAAGATGGCAAAAAAGATTGTTCTTGGCTTGTTATGCAGCGTTCTCCTGACATTATCGATCTGGCGGCTTATATATTTGTTAGCTCTCGCTCCCCAGATCGATGACATACTCTTCATCGGGAGTCCGTTGCTCGCAATTATTATCTCCTCATTGCTTGTTCGCTCGACGTACAAGGTGAGCGACCAAACGGACGAAGCTTGAGGTGTATTGAGCCCAGTCCATTGGGGCGATTAGCACCGATTTGAGCGTTTGTTTGAGGTCGCCTCGTCCAATTGCCTGCCAGGGCGAAGCGATGAGAAAGCGGACGGATACGGCACCCCAAGTTGCAAATCTTAATGTGGGCGGTCGTTGATCTGATGGTCTCTGCGGACGATCAGGACCTGGAGCGCTGGAGGTCTATCCGCAGCGGTCGCCGGAGGATGCGCTATTCAGCCTTTGCACCGCGGCGGTGAGGCAGGGGTCGGATGCGGCCTTCAACATTTGCGCCGCAAGGACTACCTGCAGGCGATTGCGAGCGTTCGGCCTGGCCATTAGGGTGGTCATTGAGCCCTTGCCCGTCTTGTCGCTGTACGAAAGCTCGTGAGCGAGCTCGCTGTTACTTTTCCCGAGCAGCAACAGCTTGACGATCTGCTCCCCCGTCCGTACATTCCTACAGGCTAAGCGCGCGCGAGCAGCCGCGCAGCACGTGGTCGCTCATTGCGGCCACTGCGGCCGGTCCGTCGCGACGTTCTAGCGCGGCGATAATCCGCAGATGATCGCCCATCGCAATCGAAACCAGAGAATCCGTCATTAATCCGCGTTCCTGCCGGATCAGACTCAGCTTGAGCGAGTTAAGGCGATAGGCTTCCGAGATGATCCGATTTCCGAGCGAATCGACGATCACTGCGTGAAAGGCGCTGTCAACGTCCCGGGCGCGGGCCAGCATGTCGGATTCCGGTTTTCGGCCGTTTGCCCGCAGGCAATCCTGCTCCAGAATCTCCTCATGTTCGCGGCGCATCGCCAGGATGGCCTGGTCGGTCGCCGTCTCGATGAAGCTCGCCGTGGCTTCCTTTTCGATCATCAGCCGGTATTGGAAAGCGTCCTTGACCAAGTCGATGTCGACATAGGCGATCTGCATCCCGCGGCTCGGTACTACGTTGACCAGCCTTTCGCCTTCGAGGCGAGACACCAGTTCGCGGATCGTGCCGATCGGCAAGCCGGTCATGTCGACCAATTCGCGCTGCGAGAGAAATTGGCCGGGCCTGATCCGGTGGGCGAGCAGGTTCTTTACGAAGCTGTCGTAGGCCCGCTGGCGGGAGGATGCCTCGAAGACGACGGCGGGTAGATTTCTCACCATCGATCAGCCTTTCGTGGCACCGAGCATGGCCCCAAAGAACATCTGCTTCTGGACGATCCAGACAAAAATTAGCACCGGGACCATCTGCAGCGTTGCCGCAGCGAAGACCTCACCCCAGTTGGCAGTGCCTTCGCCGATGYCCGACAGCATGTCGGCCAGGACGACTGGGGCGGTTGCGGTGCGCGTCGTCGTTAGCACGAGCCCAAACATATAATCGTTCCAGGCGAACACAGCGACGAAGATGGCGACTGTCAGAATACCCGGCCAGATCAGCGGCAGGATGATGCGTCGAAAGGCCTGAAAACGGCTGCAGCCGTCGAGAAAGGAGGCCTC
>NZ_JBFTRC010000313.1:0-4191 GCF_056399325.1 Allobosea sp. 01N443 | reverse complement strand
GAGACAGGCCACTATCTGCGCTCGTCGAACCACGTCTATGGCATGGCGGCTGACGACGTCTCCTTCCAGGGCGCCTCCGTCGCCTTCGATCTCTCGCTGGAGGAGATCTTCGTCCCCTATCTCGTCGGTGCGACGCTCTGGGTCGCCTCGGCGCAGGTGCTGGGCGAGGTCGAGCGCCTGCCGGCCTTGATGACCGAGGCCGGCATCACCGTGCTCGACACCGTGCCGACGCTGCTCGCGATGATGCCGCAGGACATCCCGAGCCTGCGCATCATCATCCTCGGCGGCGAGGCCTGCCCGCCGGCTGTTCGCCAACGCTGGTGCCGCCCGGGCCGCAAGGTCTTCAACTCCTACGGGCCGACCGAGGCCACCGTCGTCGCCACCGTCGACGAGGTCACGCCGGACGAGGCGGTGACGATCGGCCTGCCGATCCCGAACTACACCTGCTATGTCGTCGACGAACAGATGGCGATCGTCGGCCCCGGCACCGAGGGCGAGCTCCTGATCGGCGGCCCCGGCGTCGCCGCGGGCTATCTCGGCCGTCCCGAGCTCACCGCCGAGAAGTTCATCGCCAATCCCTTCGGCGGCGACGGCACCGACCCGGTGCTCTACCRCTCGGGCGATGCGGTCAGCATTTCGGAGAAGGGCAAGATCCACTTCCACGGCCGCATCGACGATCAAGTCAAGCTGCGCGGCTTCCGGCTCGAGCTCGGCGAGATCGAGGCCAGGCTCTGCGACCTGCCCGGCATCGCGCAGGCGACCGTGGTGCTGCGTCGCGACGACGACATCGACCGGCTCGTCGCCTTCGTGGTGACGGACACGGCGACCGCCTTCGACCGTGCAGCGGTGCGCGCCGCCCTGAAGGAGACCCTGCCGCCCTATATGCTGCCCTCGCATTTCGAGGAGATGGCGAGCCTGCCGCGCCTGACCTCGGGCAAGGCCGACCGCAAGGCGCTGAAGGCGGCGCCGCTGACGATGGCGGCGTCTGCCGAGGAGCAGGAGGAGCCGCGGAGCGCGACCGAAGCCGCGCTGCTCGACGCCGCCCGGCCGCTCTTCCCGGGCCAGACGATCGGGTTCGAGGCCGATTTCTTCGCCGATCTCGGCGGCCATTCGCTGCTGGCGGCCACCTTCCTTGCCGGCGTGCGTGCCAATCCCGCTTTGCCGAGCATCACGCTGGAGGACGTCTACAGCCTGCGCACCCTGCGCGCGATCGCCGCCCGGCTCGACGAGCGCAGGCAGGCCAATATCGGCCGGCCGCCGGCGCGCGATCTCACCTTCACGCCGCCGCCGCTGCGGCGCCGGCTGTTCTGCGGGCTGGCGCAGCTCGCCTGCATGCCGGTGCTGCTGCTGGCGCTGACCGGCCCCTGGCTGACGATCTATGTCATCTACGAGCTGATCACGGTCGACGGGCGCGTCGAGCTGCGCGAGATCCTGATGATGATGGGCATCTATGCGCTCGTCACGCTCTCGGTGATGATCGCCGGCATCCTCGGCAAGCGCCTGGTGCTCTGGCGCACGACGCCCGGCTGCTATCCGCTCTGGGGCGTCTATTTCTTCCGCTGGTGGCTCGCCCGCCAGTTCACCGGGATGGTCCATCTCAACCTGATGCAGGGCACGCCGCTGGCCAGGGTCGCCATGCGTCTGCTTGGCGCCCGGGTCGGCAAGGGCGTCTTCGTCAGCGGCTTCGAGGCCGGCGCGATCGACCTCGTCGAGATCGGGGACGACGTCACGCTCGGCGGCAAGCTCAGCCTCGCCAATGCCGAGGTGATCGGCAACGAGCTGGTGATCGGCACGATCACGATCGGCAAGGACGCCTATATCGGCACCTCCTGCGCCATCGGCCATGACACGGTGATCAGGGAGGGCGCCGAGCTCGCCGATCTGACCGCGCTCGCCGCAGGCAGCCGCGTCGGCGCCTTCGAGCACTGGGACGGTTCGCCCGGCCATCGCACCGGCAAGGTCGATCCCGCGTCCTGGCCCCAGCACGCCCAGCAGCCCTCGGTGCCGGTCAGGGCGCTGCAGAGCGTCTTCTTCGGCGCCATGCTTCTGGTGATGCCGGCGCTGGCGCTGCTGCCGATCTTCCCGGCCTTCTTCATTCTCGACCGTTTCGACGGGCCGCTGCAGGAGCTGGTCGGCATCGACTATCGCTGGGTCCTGCCGGTCCTCGCCTGGCCGACCGCGATGGTGCTGATGTTCGCCACCGTCCTGCTCGTGACCGCGATCCGCTGGCTCGTGATGCCGCGCTCGGTCGAGGGCACGCATGCCATCGCCTCCGGCTACGGCCTGCGCAAATGGACCGTGGGCCTGGCCTCGGATGTGATGCTCCAGAGCCTGTCCTCGCTGTTCTCCACGGTCTACATGCGGCTCTGGTACCGCATGATGGGCGCCAAGATCGGCAAGGACACCGAGATCGCCACCAATTTCGGCGGCCGCTTCGACATGATCGAGATCGGCGCGCATTGCTTCGTCGCCGACGAGGTCGTGCTCGGCGACGAGGATGTCCGCCGCGGCTGGATGACCGCAAAGCCCGTGCGCACCGGCGACCGGGTCTTCATCGGCAATGACGCGGTGGTGCCGCCCGGCGCCTTCCTGCCGACGGGCTCGCTGCTCGGCATCAAGTCGAAGCCGCCCGCCGACGTGGCGATGCAGCCCGGCGAGACCCGCTTCGGCAGTCCGCCGATCCTGCTGCCCTCGCGCCAGCGCTTCGACGATGCCGACATCGCCAAGACCTTCCGGCCTCCGGTCTGGCGCCGCATCCTGCGCGCCGTCCTCGAGCTGTTCAGCGCCTCGATGCCGACGATGATGTTCATCACGCTCGGCACGATCACGGCCGAGCTTGTCCTCTTCCCAGCCCTCGAAAGTGCTCAGAGCTGGGGCGAGTTCGCACCGGTCTTCATCGCCTGCGCGGTCGGCACCTCGGTTGCGCTGGCGAGCGCGGTGCTGCTGATGAAATGGCTGGTGATGGGCGTCTACCGGCCCGGCAATCGCGGCCTCTGGTCCTGGTGGGCGCTGCGCACCGAGGCGATGACGACGCTCTACTGGGGCACCGCCGGCGCGATCCTGCTCAATGCGCTGCGCGGCACGCCGATGCTGCCCTGGGTGCTGCGCCTCTTCGGCGTGAAGCTCGGCCAGGGCGTCTATCTCGACTCGACCGACATCACCGAGTTCGACTGCGTCAGCATCGGCGACTATGCCGCGATCAACGCGACCGCCAACCTCCAGACCCATCTCTTCGAGGACCGGGTGATGAAGGTCGGCCGCATCGAGATCGGCCGCGGCTGCGCCCTCGGCGGACTGACCACGGTGCTCTACGATACCAATGTCGGTGACCACGCCAGGCTTGGCCTGCTGACCATCGTCATGAAGGGCGAGACGATCCCGGCCAAGACCGAATGGGCCGGCGCGCCTGCCGCACCGGCCTGAGGCGGCCTCGTCCGGCGGAGCGCCCAAGCCTTCGGGCGATGGGCGCGCTCATGCACGGAACCGATCGGGTGGATTGCTGACGTTCGCGCCAGCTCCAGAGATTCATGCCTTGCCCGAAACCCGGCATTCGCTATCGGGCCATACGGGCCTCCAGCGCAGAACGATTGCCGCCACCCTCAACCAATCGTCGTCCCGCTGCTATTTTGCGGCCGGTATAGAGAACATTTCAGGTATTGTTCCGCCGGAACGGATCGTCTTGATCCAGTCCTCCTCCTTCAGCAGATGCGCCTGCGCGGCGGCCAGGACCTCCGCAGCGCGCTCCAGCGGTACGACAACAACGCCGTCGTCATTGCCGAGGACGATATCGCCCGATCGAACCGGCACGCCCGCGACCGCGACGGTGCCATCGATCGTTCCGCCAAATCCGTGATGCGGTCCCCTCGGCACGATGGCGCGGCAGAACATGGCGAAGCCGGCCTTGCGCAGATCGGAGACGTCTCGCACCGCCCCGTCGATGACCGCCCCGCCGATCCGCCTCTGAACGGCCTCTTCCGTCATGACCCCGCCCCAGACGGCCGTGTCTTCGACGCCGCCGGCATCGACGACGATGATCTCCCCCGGTCTGGCCGCAGCGATCAGCGAGCAGATCGGCCCGCAATCGCCGACCATCGTCGTTACGGTGCGGGCCTGGCCGCAGAGGATCGTGTCGGCAGCGATTGGCTTGATCGCCGCCTTCATCACCTGCGTGCGGTTCATGCAGTCGGAGGC
>NZ_JBFTRC010000312.1:0-4200 GCF_056399325.1 Allobosea sp. 01N443 | reverse complement strand
GCCCAGCGCTCGTCGGCCGGGAGCATGTCGTCGCCGCTCACGCCGCCTGCCCCTGCATGGCCGCCAGCAAGGCCTGCCCACCCCGCCCGCTGCTCAACCGCCCGGCCTCATCCGTGATGTCCATGCGTCGCAGCCAGGCCTCGAACTCGGGTGCGCGTCGCAGCCCGAGCACCTCGCGGACATAGAGTTGGTCGTGGAAGGAGGTGGACTGGTAATTCAGCATGACGTCGTCGGCGCCGGGCACGCCCATGACGAAATTGACCCCGGCCGTGCCGAGCAGGGTCAGAAGCGTGTCCATGTCGTCCTGATCGGCCTCGGCATGGTTGGTGTAGCAGACGTCGCATCCGAGCGGCACGCCCATCAGCTTGCCGCAGAAATGATCCTCCAGCCCGGCACGGATGATCTGCTTGCCGTCATAGAGATATTCCGGGCCGATGAAGCCGACGACCGTGTTCACCAGCAGCGGCTCGAAGGGCCGGCAGACGGCATAGGCCCGCGCTTCCAGCGTCTGCTGGTCGACGCCGTGATGGGCGTCGGCCGAGAGCGCGGAGCCCTGTCCGGTCTCGAAATACATCACGTTGTCGCCGATTGTGCCGCGCTTCAGCGAACGCCCGGCCTCCAGGCCTTCCTGGAGCACAGACAGCGAAATACCGAAGGATTCATTGGCCTTCTGCGTGCCGGCGACGGATTGGAAGACGAGATCGACCGGCGCGCCCTGCCCGATCAGCGCGATCGCACTGGTGACATGGGTCAGCACGCAGCTTTGCGTGGGAATGTCGAAGCGGTGGATCAACTCGTCGAGCAGGCGGACGAGATCACCGAGCACCGGCAGGGAATCGGACGCCGGGTTGATGCCGATCACGGCATCGCCACAGCCATAGAGCAGCCCGTCGATCGTCGAGGCGAGGATGCCGGCGGCATCGTCGGTCGGATGGTTCGGCTGGAGGCGCACGGCCATCGTGCCGGGCAGGCCGATCGTGTCGCGAAAGCGCGTGACGACCCGGCATTTGCGGGCAACCAGGATGAGATCCTGGTTCCGCATCAGCTTGGAAACGGCGGCTGCCATTTCGGGCGTCACGCCGGGTGCGATAGCGGCCAGGACCTCCGGCGTCGCCTTCTCCGAGCAGAGCCAGTCTCGGAACTCGCCGACCGTCTGCGACGCGATCGGCGCGAAGGCGGCCGCATCATGGGTATCGAGAATCAGGCGGGTGACCTCGTCGTCCTCGTAAGGCACCAGCGCCTCATTGAGAAAGGTTCGCAGGGGCAGGTCGGCGAGCGCGATCTTCGCCGCCATGTTCTCTTCCATGCTGGCGGCGGCGATGCCGGCCAGCATGTCGCCGGAACGCAGTGGCGTCGCCTTCGCCATCAACTGCTTCAGATCGGCAAAGACGTGGACATGCCCTCCGACCGTGACGCGGTATGTCATCAAGCTGTCCCCCGGATCCTGCCCGTACGAGTGTGGGAGCGGCCGTGCCGGAGCGCAAGCCGCGCCACCCCATGCAGAGCCTATGCCGGTCTGGCGTAGGCCTCGATCGTGTCGAAGAGCTTGCGCGAAATGATGATGCCGTCGGTCGCCGTGCGTGTGCGGGCGCCGGCGCGACGCTCGCCCGGCAGGCGGGCGCCGGGCTGACCGGCCACCGCATCGAACAGGCGCTCGAGGCGGGACGAAGCGCCCTCGCCCACCAGTTCGCCAGGGTCGATCGCGATGAAAAACTGGCCGGTGCGGGGCGAGCCGCCGAGATTGTCGGCGAAGGAGGACGCATCGATCGAGAGACTGGCGCCGGTCAGCCAGGCTGCGAAGACCTCGACGATCAAGGCAAGGCCGGCGCCCTTGTAGCCGCCGGACGGGACCATCGAACCACCGGCCAGCGCGGCCTTGGGATCGGTCGTCGGATTGCCGTCCCTGTCCAACGCCCAGCCGAGCGGGATCGCCTCGCCGCGCTGCTGGTGGACGACGATTTCGCTCTTGGCGACGACGCTGGAGGATTGGTCGAGCACCAACGGCTCGCGCCCCGCACGTGGCACCGCAAAGGCGATCGGATTGGTGCCGAAGACCGGCGTGGCACCGCCCGCCGGCGCGATCGAGGCCGGAGCGTTGACGAAGGCCAGGGCCAGCAAGCCATTCTGCGCGATGCGTTCGACATGATAGCCGACCACGCCGCAATTATAGGAGTTGGTGACGGCGAGGGCGGCGATGCCCTGGGCCTTTGCCGCCTCGCACAAAGCCGGCAGGCCGAAATCGATCGCCGGATGGGCAAAGCCGCCCTTGGCATCGATGCGGACCAGGCCCGGCTTCGGGCTATCGAGCACGGGGCGCGCCTTCCCGTCGATCTTGCCGACGCGGGCGTGTTCGCAATAGGTCGGCAGGCGCGCGAGGCCGTGGCTATGCACGCCTTCGGCCTCCGCCGCGACGACGGAAGCCGTGATCGGCGCTTCGTTGCGCGGATCGACCCCGCAGGCGAGCAGCACGCGCCGCGTCAGCGCCTCGACCTGGGCGAGCGTCATCTGAACGCCGTCGGCGGAACTCTGCGTGTTCATGCCGCCTCCTCCTTGTCCTGTTCGGCGCCGTAGAACCGGGACGCGGCCTTCGGCGTCACCAGCCCGTCGGAGAGGTCCTTGGCGAGGCGCTTCGGATCGCGCCGCGCCGGATCGCCGAAGCCGCCGCCGCCGGATGTCTCGATGGTGACGGTGTCGCCGGCCTTCAACGGGATGCCCGAGACCTTGGATTGGAGAGAAAGTTTCGAGCCGTCCGCGCGCGTCACGGTGGTGCGGCTGAGCGAACCGGGCTCTCCGCCGCCAATGCCATAGGGCGCATGCCGGAAACGCTCGAAATTGGTCGAGAGCGAGCCCTCGGCCGCGTCCAATCGCCATTCCCGCACGAGGCCCAGCCCGCCACGGAATTCACCGGCGCCGCCGGAGTCGGGAATGAGCCCGTATCTGGTGAAGGTCACCGGGTACTTGGCCTCGACCATCTCGATCGGGGCATTGGTATTGTTGTGCAGGCCGCAGGAGAGCGCGCTCGCGCCGTCGCCTCTGGCATGTCCGCCCCAACCGCCAACCTCAATGTCGAAATAGACCTGGCGCTTGCCCTTCGGGTTCGTCGTCTGCAGCGCGTAGACATAGGAGATCGCGTAATAGGCAGCCGGGATGCGCTCCGGCATGATCTGCGCCAGCGCGCCGAAGACGGCGGTCGCGATGCGATGGTTGACGACCATGCGGCCGGCGACGGGCGCCGGGAAGACCGCGTTGACCACGCTGCCTTCCGGCAGCTTCACGGTGACGGCGCGATAGCAGCCGGAATTGGCCGGGATCTCGCCGCCGAGTGCCGCCAGCAGCGCGTAGTAGACGGCCGAGCAGGTCATGGCGGGGGTGTTGTTGACCGGCCCCTTCACCTGCGGGCTCGACCCCTCAAAATCGAGCGTGATGGTCTCGCCGCGCTTGATGATCTTCACCGCAAGGCGGATCGGCTCTTCCGACTGGCCATCATCATCGACCAGTTCGACGAAGGAGGATTCGCTGTCGGGAAGCGCCTTCAGCGCGGCGCGCACCATGCGCTCGGAGCCGTCGAGGATGGCCGACATTGCGGCTGCGAGCGAGGCGGAGCCGTATTTGCGGGCCATGCGCGCCACGGCCCGCTCGCCGATGCCGAGTGCGGCGATCTGCGCGTTGAGGTCGCCGCGCGTCTCGTCGGGCTGGCGCACATTGTGCAGCAGCATCTCGAAGACGCCGGTGTTGAGCACGCCTCTGTCGACGAGGCGCAGCGGCGGGATGCGGATGCCTTCCTGGAAGACCTCCGTCGCATTGGCATAGTAGCTGCCGGCCGCACCGCCGCCGACATCGACATGGTGGCAGAGCGTACCGACGATGCCGACCCGTTCGCCATCAACGAAAACCGGCCGGAAGGTCTGGATATCAGGCAGATGCTGGCCGCCGGAATAGGGATCATTGGTGACGATGACATCGCCGTCGTTCCACTGGTCGAGTGGAATGAAGCGATCGAGGATCGTGCGCAGGCAGTCCGACATCGAGTTCAGGTGAACCGGGATGCGCGCGGACTGGGCGATGTTGCGGCCTTGCGCATCGAAGACGGCGGTCGAGAAATCCAGGATTTCGCGAACCACGGTCGAGCGGCTGGTGCGCCAGATCGTGATGCTCATTTCCTCGGCCGCAGCGACCAGCGCATTGCGGATGACTTCGAGG
>NZ_JBFTRC010000311.1:0-7632 GCF_056399325.1 Allobosea sp. 01N443 | reverse complement strand
AGACAAAGCCGATCACTGCTGCGACCAATGCGGCCGGCTGCAGGAATTGCCAGGCCGAGACGCCCACGGAGCGGGCCACCACGAGCTCAAGCTTCCGGCTTAGCGTCAGCAGTGCGAACATGCCACCGAACAGCACGGCAAAGGGAAAGATCTGCTCCGCCACCGCAGGCGCGCGAAACAGCGCGAGCCTGATGATTTGCGGCGTCGTCGCGAGCGGCGAATCGCCGGCACGGCGCATCAGCTCGACGAAATCGAGCGTCAGGATCAGAAAGAAGAAGGTGCTGAACACGCTGATGATGGCGCGTGTGAAGCGCTTCGTCAGGTATCGGCCGAAGGTCGAGACAAGCAGCATCAGGCGCGACGCAGGCGAGAGGGCAGGGCGGATAGCGACAGGATGATCGGCTCGAACAGCTTGTTGAGCCGCGGCCTCAGCGACGCGCCAAACATGATAAGGGCCGTAGAGCAGATGATTGTGACCAGGGGCAGAAGGTAGAGCAGGACGACTGCAAAACCCGATCTGACGCTGGCGGTCCACGCGGCGTAGGCGCCGATGCGGACCGCACCGACAATCAAAATCGCTGCCTGGATCGCGACATTGCGGCCCTGACGCGTCGTACGCGCTTCGCCGAGGGCGGCGAAGGCGACGAGCATGAACGCGATCGGGTAGAGCGGCGCCGAAAGACGATTGTGCAGTTCGGCGCGGAACCGCCCGGCCTGCAGCTTGTAATAGGCTTCATTGGGGTCCTGTCGCAGCAAGGCCCAGGTCGTGCGTTCGCGTGGCTTGTAGATCACCCTGTCGCCATTGCCTTCGCCATCGCCGCCTGTCGACTCGCCCGATAGAGCCGACAGGTTGAGCGCGTAGCGCTCGAAGGAGATGATCGAAGTCGACTCCTTGTTCTTGGCTTCGCGCTGGATGGTACCCTTCTCCAGCATCAGGAAGCTGTTGCCGTCCGATTCCACTGTCCGGCCGCGCTCGGCGATGTAGACGGAGGGTTGGCTGGGGTCGCGGCGGTCCTGCATAAAGATGCCGAGCAGCGCGTCACCCGAACGCTCGCGGTAGTGAAACGTCACTCCGGAATCGAGTGAGACGAACTGGCCTTCCTTCACGACATTGGCGACGAAATCGGCCCTGATCAGCGTGATCAGGTCCCGCAACGCCCGGAACCCCGACGGCATGACCGAAATCGCCATCCAGCCGACAAGGAGGGAGGTCGCCAGCGTCAGCACGATGAACGGGCGGGTCAGCCGGTAGGGCGCGACTCCGGCCGCATTCATGACGATCAACTCCGAATCGCCGTTCAGCCGGTTCAGCGTGTAGAGCGTCGACATGAACAGCGCGACCGGTGCGATGCCCGCGATCAGCGCCGGCAACGAAAGCAGTGTCACCGTGAAGAAGATGTAGATGGTCTGGCCCTTGCCGGTGATCAGGTCGACCTCACGCAGGGCCTGCGTCACCCAGATCACGCTGGTCAGCCCGATCAGAAGTACGATCGCTGCGACCGCGGCGATCTTCAGGATGTAGCGGTCGAGACGGAGAAGACGCACGCGTTAGCTTCCGGTGAAACCGAGGGCAGTTCGAGGCTCCCCTTGGACGGTTCGCCAAACACTCCCTATGGTATAGCCACGATCATGGCGCAAACGGGAATCGTTCGCATCATGTTCACGACCTTCCTGAAGAGCCCTATTCCCGCCAATTGTGAGCAGCTTATGTCGCAGCGCCTGAAGCTTGAGGTCAAAGCCCTGAACACCATCGGCGGGCAGGACCTCGTCATTTTCGTGTCGGACAAGCTGACCCCGGCGAAGCTTGCCGAGGATTGGCTCGGAGAGGGCGCTCATGCACTGCTCGCCAGGGCTGCGGCAGCCGACAAGTTCAAGGGCAAGGTGTTTTCCGGGATGACGTTGCTGGCGCCGGACGGGGCCGGGTATGAGCGGCTGGTCGTCATCGGGGTCGGACCTGATGCAGATCACGATAAGCTCGATTTCGCCAAGCTTGGCGGGGCTGTTGCGGGCAAGCTTGGCAGTGGCCGCTCGGCCGATGTGATCATCGCTCTGCCTGACGTTGAAATCAGTGCCGAGCAAGCAGCCGCGGTCGCTCTCGGGTTGCGGCTCCGGGCCTATGTCTTCGACCGTTACAAAACCAAGACCCGCGAAGCCGACGATGCCGATCCGATCACCGTGACGCTGCGCACCCCCGACCCTGCCGCTCTCAAGAAGGCCCTCAAGGCCTGCGAAGCTGTCGCCGGCGGCGTCGAGATTGCTCGCGATCTCGTGAACGAGCCGCCGAATGTGCTCTATCCCGAAGAATTCGCCGAACGCGCCGCCAAACTTGAGAAGATTGGTGTCGAGGTCGAGATTCTCGATGAGARGCAACTCAAGAAGATCGGCATGCGGGCCTTGCTTGGCGTTGGCCAGGGGTCGCGCCGGGAGAGCCGCGTCGTCGTCATGCGCTGGAATGGCGCCAAACCCGGAGTTCGGCCCGTCGCCTTCGTCGGCAAGGGCGTCACGTTCGACACTGGCGGCATCTCGCTGAAGCCGGGCACCGGGATGGAGGACATGAAGGGGGACATGGCCGGAGCCGCCTGCGTCACCGGACTGATGCATGCGCTCGCAGCGCGCAAGGCCAAGGTCAATGCGATTGGCGTGATTGGGCTGGTCGAGAACATGCCGGATGGCAACGCCCAACGCCCCGGTGACATCGTCACCTCGCTTTCAGGGCAGACCATCGAGATCATCAATACCGACGCAGAGGGGCGGCTCGTCCTCGCCGATGTGCTCTGGTACACGCAGGACAAGTACAAGCCGCGCTTCATGATCAACCTGGCAACCCTGACAGGAGCGATTTTGGTAGCGCTCGCGCAGGAGAATGCCGGGCTGTTCTCGAATGATGACGAGTTGTGCGAGCGACTGGCAGTCGCTGGCAAGGCCACCGGCGAAACCGTCTGGCGCATGCCGCTTGGCGCAGCCTACGACAAGATGATCGATTCAAAGTTCGCGGACATGAAGAACTCGGCCGGGCGTTATGGCGGTTCGATCACTGCTGCGCAGTTCCTGCAGCGGCATGTCAATGAAACGCCCTGGGCGCATCTCGACATCGCCGGCACCGGCATGGGCTCGCCAAACAGCGAGACCAATCGCTCCTGGGGCTCGGGCTGGGGCGTGCGCCTCCTCGACCGGCTCGTCGCGAATCATTACGAGTCCTGATTCACTCGAAACATTGTTTCGCAATGCTCTGATAAGAAAGGGCTTTCATGACGGAAGTCCTGTTCTTCCATCTTCAGTCGCGTCCGCTGGAGCAGGTTCTCCCGACCATCCTCGATCGGGCGCTGTCGCGCGGCCAGAAGGTGGTCATCGAGGTCTCCAGTTCCGAGCGGGCGAGCGTGCTGGACGATCATCTGTGGACCTACGCGGATGACAGCGTGCCTGTTCTGTTCGTGTGCGCTGTGGCTCTGGGCGGATGTTCCGTCGATATTGGCGGTTTCTCCTTCACTCAGGATTCCAGCGGTACGCGAACCAGCAGCGCTTCAGCCCGCGCATCCACTCAGGAAGCCATGCTGACCGCCGATGGCGGTTGCGAGGCGGAGGTTTCGCTCGATCCGTCGACGCGTCCACTGCCAAGGGAGATCGCGCTGGGCGTGACCGAATGCGAACTCGTGAAATTGAAGGGGGGCCGGCCGACCGATGTCCTCATCGGTGAGAGCGGCAAGGGCCAGCGCGAGGTGCAGGTGCTCTATTCCGAGCCCGGCGGCCGCGAGATCTATATGTTCACCGACAACCGCCTCAGCCGAATCGTAAAGCCGGGACAAGGGGAGGGCTGAAGYATCGGCCCGAACAGTGGATTGCGGTGTTCGAGCAAGCCGATTCCACCACAGGAGCTTAGATCATCGGACCGGATACGCGATCCGATCGGATGATCTACGCATCGGACGATAGTTCGGATTTCGCCCGAGCCTATCGTCTGGGCCGCTTCAGGCGTTCTCGAGTTCCTCGCTCAGTCCGAGCCATTCTTCCTCCGCGGCCGTCAGTGCCTCCGACAATTCCGCACGCTGGCGCGAGAGCTGCAGGGCTTTTTCCGGATCGCGGGCGAATGCTGCACCGTTGCCTAGCACGCCATCGACCTTCTCGATCAATCCGGTCAGCTTGGCGATCCGTGCCTCGGCCAGGTTGAGCTTCTGACGCAGCGGCCCTTGGGCCACACGCTTGACGGCTGCGCCCTTGCGTTCTTCGGCCTTGCTGTTGGTATTCGCCGTCTCTGCGGGCTTCTCGCGACGGGCTGCCTTGGCGCCTCCGAGGACGAAGGCGCGATAATCCTCCATGTCGCCGTCAAAATTCTTCACCGTGCCGTCGCCGACGAGCCAGAGCCGGTCAGCGCAGGCTTCGATCAGGAAGCGGTCGTGGCTGACCAGGATGACAGCGCCGGGATAGTCGTTGATAGCCTTGACCAAGGCGGTGCGACTGTCGATGTCGAGATGGTTCGTCGGTTCGTCCAGGATGAGCAGATGCGGGCCACCGAAGGCCGCGATTCCGAGCATCAGCCGCGCCTTTTCGCCGCCGGACAGGTTCTTGACCGGTGTATCCGCCTTGCTGGCGGGAAAGCCGATCTGAGCCGCTTTCGAGCGCACCTTGGCTTCCGGCGCATCAGGCATCAGGTCGCGCAGATGCGCGACCGGCGTTTCCTCCATCCGCAGCTCGTCGAGCTGATGCTGGGCGAAATAGGCGGTCTGAAGCTTCGACGAACGTCGCAGATCGCCTGACAGGGGTGGGAGCCGCCCGCCGATCAGCTTGCAGAAGGTCGATTTGCCGTTGCCGTTCGAGCCAAGCAGCGCAATCCGATCGTCCGGCAGCAAAGTGAGGTCGAGCCGCGACAGCACCTTGCGCTCGCCATAGCCGGCGCTGACATCATCCAGCACCACCATGGGTGGCGAGAGCGGCCGCTCCGGCCCCGGAAGGCTGAATGGCTGCACGTCACGGTCGACGATGGTCGCGATCGATTCCATCTTCTCCAGCCGCTTGACGCGCGATTGCGCCTGGCGCGCCTTCGAGGCCTTGGCCTTGAAGCGATCGACGAAGGCCTGGAGATGCTTACGCTCGGCGTCCTGCTTCTCGCGCTGCTTCGCGAGCAGCATCTGCTTCTCGGCACGCTGGCGTTCGAACGAGGAATAGCCGCCGCGATAGATGGTGAGTTTGCCCTGATCGAGATGCAGGATGTGATCGACACAGGTGTCGAGCAGTTCGCGGTCGTGGCTCACCACCAGGACGGTGTGCGGATAGCGCTCCAGATAGTCGTAGAGCCAGAGCGTGCCTTCGAGATCGAGATAATTGGTCGGCTCGTMGAGCAGCAGCAGATCCGGTTCGGCGAAGAGCACGGCAGCGAGAGCAACGCGCATGCGCCAGCCGCCCGAATAATCGGAGCAGGGGCGTTGCTGCGCGGCCTCATCGAAGCCGAGCCCGTGCAGGACGGTCGCCGCCCGGGCCGGGGCGGCATGCGCGCCGATATCGGCGAGCCGGGTCTCGATCTCGGCGATGCGCAGCGGGTCGGTCGCGGTTTCGGCTTCCTTCATCAGGGCCGCGCGCTCGGTGTCGGCTGCGAGCACGACCTCGATCAACGATTCCGGGCCACCGGGGGCTTCCTGGGCGACGCCACCGATCCGCATGCCCCTCGGCACGCTGACCGAAC
The DNA here is from genome assembly GCF_056399325.1 of Allobosea sp. 01N443. Classification (NCBI taxonomy): domain Bacteria; kingdom Pseudomonadati; phylum Pseudomonadota; class Alphaproteobacteria; order Hyphomicrobiales; family Alloboseaceae; genus Allobosea; species Allobosea sp. 01N443. The sequence continues at coordinate 1,958 of NZ_JBFTRC010000311.1, read as the reverse complement.
CGCCCTCAGGCGAGAGATCGCCGGTAATGATCCGGAAGAGCGTGGTCTTGCCGGTGCCGTTGCGACCGACGAGGCCGACGCGTGATCCGTCCGGCAGGGCCGCACTGGCCCGGTCCAGGAGCAGCCGTTCGCCGAGCCTGTAGGTGATATCGTTGAGCGTGAGCATGGCGCGGATTTAGGGCCTGGAGCCATGGCAAGCAATGGTTAACGCTGCGGGCTAACGCGATCGAAAGACCAATCATGTTTTTGACATGAAGCAGCCACGGCTCCGCCGGAGCTGCCCTTCAGCCATGGGATTGCGTCTATATCCATGATTCGCAAAGAGAAACCGATGCATCTCAGCCCCCGGCATATGGTTCAGCGGCGCTTCTCCACGACCGCAGCTGCCCTGGCGATCGTCTCTCTGATCCTGGGCAGCGCCGGTGCGCTGAGCGCGCTTCTGGTCGATCGTCGCACCGAGCCGTCCGTGACCTGGCAGTCCGTGCCGCAGCAGGATGCCGGGACGACGTCGTTCAGATAGAGCCGGTTCGCTGCCGCGCTTGCCGCAAGGATGCCCCGAGGGTAACGCTGTCCCATGAGCAGAACCGCTTTCTATCCTGGATCCTTCGACCCGATCACCAATGGCCATGCCGATGTGATCGCTGGTGCTTGCCGGCTATGCGACAGGCTGGTGCTCGCTATTGGGGTCCACCCGGGCAAGGCCCCGATCTTCTCGGCAGACGAGCGCGCTCATCTGCTGCGGGAGGTTGCAAGCCCGATTGCTGCTGCTGCCAAAGTCGCGATCGAAGTCGTGACCTTCGACTATCTCGCCGTTCAGGCGGCCAGGGAGGCAGGTGCGACGATCATGATTCGCGGCCTGCGTGACGCCACCGATTTCGACTACGAAATGCAGCTTTCCGGCATGAACCAGGCCATGGTGCCCGAGTTGCAGACCGTGTTTCTGCCGGCTTCCGCGAGGACGCGCCACATCACTTCGACGCTTGTGCGGCAGATCGCCTCCATGGGGGGCGATGTCTCGGCTTTCGTGCCATCCGCGGTCAGCGGCCAACTCAAGGCGAAGTTCCCGAAGCGCTGACCTAGCGATAGTCGAGAGCCGAGCCGATCGTTTGGCATCTTCCTCCGTATTCTGCGGATTTGCGTTTGCATTTTGCCGGCGGCGATGGTGTCTCTGGGACAACATGACTCGCTGCGCGCTGAGCCGCGTACTGYCCTCGAACGAGTTTTCCGATGCGCCTTTCCCGCTATTTCCTGCCGATCCTGCGTGACACGCCCAAGGAAGCCGAGATCGTCTCGCATCGCTTGATGCTGCGCGCCGGTATGATCCGCCAGCAATCGGCAGGAATCTACTCGTGGCTGCCACTCGGCCTGCGGGTGCTCAACAAGATCAACGCGGTGGTGCGCGAGGAGCAGAATCGTTCGGGCGCTATCGAGGTTCTGATGCCGACCATTCAGTCGGCCGATCTCTGGCGCGAGAGCGGGCGGTATGACGCCTATGGCAAGGAGATGCTGCGCATCAAGGACCGGCACGACCGCGACATGCTGTACGGGCCGACCAACGAGGAGATGATCACCGACATCTTCCGGTCCTATGTGAAGTCCTACAAGGACCTGCCCCTCAATCTCTACCATATTCAGTGGAAGTTCCGGGATGAGGTCAGGCCGCGCTTTGGCGTGATGCGTGGGCGCGAATTCCTGATGAAGGACGCCTATTCCTTCGATCTCGACCAGGCCGGCGCGCGGCACGCCTATAACCGCATGTTCACCGCCTATCTCAGGACCTTCGMCCGGCTCGGCCTGAAGGCAATCCCGATGCGTGCCGATACGGGCCCGATCGGTGGCGACCTCAGCCACGAGTTCATCGTCCTCGCTTCCACCGGCGAGAGCGAGGTATTCTGCCACAAGGACTATCTCAGCTTCGAGACGCCGAAGGTCGACACCGACTTCGATAGCGTCGACGG
>NZ_JBFTRC010000310.1:0-4288 GCF_056399325.1 Allobosea sp. 01N443 | reverse complement strand
CCTCGTCTCGCTCACGGGTTGAGCTTCCCAGACCACCAAAAAAACTCAGGGGACTATCGATCATGACGATGACCAGAAGAGCTTTCGGAATCGCCACAGGTGCACTTGCCGGCGTTTTCGCGTTCAAACCCTCTTTCGCTCAGGACGTGACCATCGTCGTCAACGGCTCCGGCGGGGCGCTCGCCACGATGATCACGAAGATCTTCGAAGAGCCTTTCACCAGGGAGACGGGAATCAAGGTCAGGCCGACAGCACCCGTGAGCCTTCCCAAGCTCAAGGCCATGGTCGAGTCCGGCAATGTCGAGTGGGATCTGACCGAGCTGAACGGCGACGACGTCGTGACCGCAACCAAAGCCGGATGGCTTGCAAAGATCGACTATTCGATCATCGATCCCGACAACAAGCTGCCGGCCATCGCAAAGCAGCCGACTGCGATGGTCCGGGCCTCTTATTCAACCGTGATCGCTTTCAGGACCGACAAATTCGGCAACGGCAAGACGCCGCAATCCTGGGCCGATTTCTGGGACGTCAAAGCTTTCCCGGGCCCGCGCTCGCTGGAAAATTCGCCCAAGGGCAACCTCGAATTCGCCCTGCTTGCCGATGGCGTTCCGCTCGACAAGCTCTATCCGCTCGACGTCGACCGCGCCTTCAAGAAGCTCGACCAGCTCAAGCCCCATATCCCGGTCTGGTGGACCAACGGAGCCCAGCACGTCCAGTTGCTGATCGACGGCGAGGTCAGCATGACTTCATGCTGGAACGGCCGCATCACCCCCCTGAGGAACGAGGGCAAGCCCGTCGACATCACCTTCAAGGGCGGAGCCCTGATGCTCTCCTTCCTCGCCATTCCAAAGGGCGCGAAGCACCCCACCGAGGCGATGCGCTTCATGAAGGCTCGCATGGACCCTGCGGCATCGGCGGCATTCGTGAAGCAGGTCCCCTACCCCGGCTTCGTGCCGGGAATGATGGAATTGCTGGACCCGGCCTTCGCAGCGACCCTGCCGACCTCGCCCGAAAACGCGGCGGTGCAGTTCGAGTTCAACAGTGCCTGGTGGGCAGAGAATCTCGACGCGGTCTCAACACGCTGGAACGAATGGCTGCTGATCTGAGCCACTCGGGAACCTGGCTGCATCATGAAACTCCGGTGGACGAAAACCACGCTTTTGCTCGCGCCAGCGACGTTGCTGGCAGCGCTTCTCTTCGTCTTTCCGGTATTCGGCGTCCTGAAGCTGACCGTACACGATGGAACGGCTTTCACGGCCGAGGCGCTGCGACAGGTCTATAATTCGCAGCTTTCCATCATCGTCCTGCAGAGGACGTTCGTCACCGCCGCGACTGTGACGGTGATCTGCCTCGTCATGGGCTACCCCATGGCTTACTTCATGGCGGGGCTCTCGCCGCGCAAGCGGGTGCTGGCGACCTATCTGATCCTCCTACCGTTCTGGATCAGCATCCTGGTCAGGACCTACACCTGGATCATCCTGCTCGGGCGCGAAGGCATTCTTAACAAAGCGCTTGCCGCCCTTGGCCTGACGGCGGAGCCCGTTCAGCTGCTCTATACGCCCATCGCCGTTCACATCGGAATGGTTCAGATCCTGCTGCCGATCGTGATCCTGACCTGCCTGACCTCGATACTCGATGTCGAGCGGGATCTCGTGAAAGCGGCCCGATCCCTGGGTGCATCGCCAAGGCAGGCCTTCTGGAAGGTGGTCTTTCCCCTCAGCGTGAGTGGAGCGGCGACGGGTGGCATCATCTGCTTCATCCTCTGCCTCGGCTTCTATGTCACGCCGACGCTGCTGGGCGGCCGCACAAGTCTCCTCATCGCCAATCTCATCGATCTCCAGGTTCACAAGACGCTGAAATGGGACCTGGCGGCGGTGATGGCTTCGACGCTGCTGGCGGCGACCTTCTCCTGTCTTCTGGCTTACTGGGCCCTCACGCGGAAACGCTCCGAATTCGCGACCGGAGGGCTCGCACGATGACCCGGGCCGTCCTGACCGCGTATTTTGTCCTCGTCGCCAGCTTTCTGCTGCTGCCGCTGTTCTTCCTCGTTCCGATTTCGCTGACCGACAGCCAGTTCCTCGAATTCCCGCCGAAGTCGCTGTCCCTGCGCTGGTACAGGGAATTCTTCGTCGATCAGAGTTGGGTCGACGCCACGCTCGCGAGCCTCAGGATCGGGGTCGGTGCGACAATCCTCAGCCTGCTCTTCGGGACCCTGGCGTCGGTCGCGCTCGTTCGTACGGATTTTCGCGGAAAAGGCCTGCTGAGTGCCATCTTCATCGCGCCCCTCATCATCCCATCGGTGGTTATCGCCCTTGCGCTCTACATCGTGTTCCTGCGCTGGCAGCTGGTGAACAATATCTACGCGCTGACATTGGTTCATGCGCTGATCGCCCTGCCCTATGTCGTGATGATCGTGTCGGGCAGCCTTCGCAGATACGACATGACGATCGAGCGGGCAGCGCGTGTCCTTGGCGCGAGCCCCATCCGGGCGTTCCTGCACACGACCCTGCCTTACCTAGCGCCAGCGATGTTTGCTTCGGCGATCCTGGCCTTCTTCGCGTCCTTCGATGAGCTGATCATCACGCTCTTCATCTCCGGCGGATTGCAGACGCTTCCCGTGCGCATCTGGAACGATCTCAGCCTTAAGCTCGATCCGACAGTGCCTGCCGTCGCGGTCATGCTCACTCTTCTCAGCATCGTCGCGATGACCGTGGGTGAGATCGTTCGCCGCCGGAATGAACGCCGATACCAGTCGAATTCAGTGTCCGAGGCCTGACATGCAGCAAAACAACAGCAGCCCCAGCGATTGGTCCGAGCTCAAGCCTCTCGTCGATCATATGAGGAGCACTATCGAGGCGGCGCCGCTGGCGCAGAACATCGGCTCGTTCGTCGACGAGCGGGCCTCGGTGAACGGCGACAAGACCCTCTGGACGTTCTTCGAGGAGAGCGAGGGCGGCGTCGCAACCTATGCCGAAGCCAGGTCGGCGATCGAACAGGCTGCGGCGGGCCTCTATGCGGCGGGCGTGCGCAAAGGCGCTCATGTCGCCGTCATGCTTCCCAACATCCCGGCGTTTCCCCTCACCTGGCTTGCCCTGGCAAAACTCGGGGCCGTCATGGTGCCGGTCAATATCGGCTATACCGGCCGAGAGCTCGACTATGTGCTCACGGACTCGCAGGCGACGTATCTCGTCATCCATGCGGACTGCCTGCCCTCCTACGAGGCGCTGAGTGCGGAGGCGCYGTTACGGAATTCCAACGTTCTTGTCGTCGGGGCCGCTTCCGATGCGTCGGATCGATATGCCCGGATCGAGCGGAAACCGCCCGCCCTCCCCGCGGACCTGCCACAACCCGCGCTCGATGACCTCGTCAACATCCAGTACACGTCCGGCACGACCGGATTCCCGAAAGGCTGCATGCTGACGCACCGATACTGGCTCACCATTTCCCTGGTGGCCGCGATGCGAGGCGGCGACGCCGAGAATTCCAGGAATATCCTGGCGGCTCAACCCTTCTTCTACATGGATCCGCAGTGGCTGACCTTGATGGCGATGCGTGTCGGCGGCCAGATCTTCGTCGCCCGCCGTGCAAGCGCGACGCGCTTCATGGATTGGGTCAGGACATACAAGATCCATTACTGCCTCTTTCCCGAGATCGTCTATCAGCAGGCACCCAAGCCATCCGACGCCGACAATGAGCTGAAGCGCGTTTCGATCTTCGGCTTCAACAAGGAAAAGCACGCCGACTTCGAGCGGCGCTACAACACGATCGCCCGGGAATCCTTCGGGATGACCGAGGTCGGATCGGCGCTTTTCCTGCCGCGAGAGGCCTATCACATGGTCGGCTCCGGCTCCTGCGGGATGGTCGCGCCCTTCCGCGAGGTACAGATTACCGACCCCGAGGGCAATGTCCTGCCCGCTGGCGAGGTTGGCGAGCTTTGCATCCGCGGGCCGGGCATCATGCTGGGCTATTATCGCAAGCCGGAAGCGAACGAAGCCTCTTTCAGGGGGGATTGGTTCCGCACCGGGGACCTGTTCTGGCGCGACGCCGAAGGTTTCCACTACATCGTCGGGCGCTTGAAGGACATGATCCGCAGAAGCGGCGAGAATATCGCCGCCCGCGAAGTCGAAGCTGCGCTGACCGAAATGCCGCAGGTTCTCGAAGCCGCCGTCGTCGGCGTGAAGGATGCAGCGCGCGGCGAAGAAGTGAAGGCCTATATCGTCTTGCAGCCCGGCGTTTCGGAAGCCGAGGCCTCGCCCGAAATGATCTTCGAGCACTGCAAGAGCCGGCT
>NZ_JBFTRC010000309.1:0-4298 GCF_056399325.1 Allobosea sp. 01N443 | reverse complement strand
CCCCTGACCCTGAAGCCGATGCGCAGCCGGGCAAGATCCTGCATGAACGACGACACGGAGAGATGGCCAATCTCGGCGAGGTTCCATTCGGACTCTATTACGGCTCCGTGGATGCCACCCCGCTCTTCGTCATGTTGGCCGGCCAGTATTTTGATCGAACAGGCGACCGGGCCACGATCGAGCAGATCTGGGCCAACGTCGAGGCCGCACTTCAATGGTGCGACACATTCGGAGATCGCGACGGCGACGGGTTTGTTGAATACTATCGCGAGACGGACAATGGCCTAACCAATCAAGGGTGGAAGGATAGTCACGATTCGATCTCGCATGCCGATGGCTCCTTGGCTCAGGGACCGATCGCCCTCGTCGAGGTTCAGGCCTATGTCTATGCCGCAAAGCAAGCTGCAGCCACCATGGCGAGCGCTCTCGATCTCGGCGAGCGCGCCCACGTCTTGCGGCGTGAAGCATCGATCTTGCAGGAGCGGTTCGATCGGGCTTTCTGGTGCGAGGATATCGGCTCCTACGCATTGGCGCTGGACGGAAACAAGCGGCAGTGTCGCGTCCGCTCTTCCAACGCCGGTCATGCTCTGTTCGGTGGCATCGCCTACCCCTCGCGGGCGGCGCAGGTCGCCCAGTCACTCATGAGTGAAGGGGGGTTCAGCGGCTGGGGCATTCGCACGCTCAATGTCAATGAAGCCCGCTACAATCCGATGTCCTATCACAATGGCTCGGTGTGGCCTCATGACAACGCGCTGATCGCGCTCGGCTTCAGCAATTACGGCCTGAAAACTGAGGCTGCACGGCTGTTCGAGGCGATCTTTGACGCGGCCGCCTATCAGGAACAGCGCCGCCTGCCGGAGCTCTTCTGCGGCTTCCTGAGACGGCGTCGACGTGGACCGACTGCCTATCCCGTCGCTTGCTCGCCTCAGGCCTGGGCTGCAGCCGCGCCCTTCGCGATGCTGGCCGCTTGCCTGGGGCTGCAATTGCCGGCGGCGACGAACGAGGTCAAACTCCTGGATCCCGTCCTGCCTTCGTTTCTCGACGATGTGACAATTCGCGGGCTGAGACTTGGGGCCTCACGATTCGATGTGCGCGTGCATCGGCATGAGAGCGATGTCACGATCAATGTCCTGAAGCGGTGGGAAGACAGCAACGCTCGCGTCGTTCTGGTCAAAACCAAGTAATCCGGGCAGGGGGGCTGCGCCTCCAGGACGAACTCGCCGGCGACCGAGGTTGCGCGGATCGGTGTCCATGCTTTCCGCGCCGCAGGGAGTAGGCGATGCCTGCATTGCCTCGGAAGCAGAGGGGGTCTTTCTGGCAAGCGTCGCTTCAATTTTCAGACGTGATTTCAATCTCTTCGAGGCAAGAGTGAACGATCCACTTCGAAGCTGAACCGGATTCCAATTTCCGGCCGGATGTTCTAATCACACGCGATGGATACCGTCGCGCCGCATGAACTCTTTCCCCATGTCCGCATCGTAATGGGCATGATCATCGGCCTCGGCATCACCCGGATGCTGACCGGCATCGCCGGTTTCATCCAGCATCCCGATCGTTATCGCGTCTCGATGCTTCACATGCTCTGGGTCGGCTCGATCCTGCTGGAACTCGTGCTGTTCTGGTGGTGGGAATTCGGGCTGTCGCGCATCCCCAACTGGAGCTTCGGCGTCTACATCTTCCTGATCGGCTACGCGATCGTGCTCTATTTGCTGTCGGCGCTGCTGTTTCCGGACAACGTCGCTGAATATGCCGGCTACGAGGACTTCTTCATCAACCGGCGGCGCTGGTTCTTCGGCCTCATGGCGACGTCCTTCATTCTCGACGTGGTCGATACCCTGATCAAGGGCACGGAGCGCTGGACCCAACTCAGCGGCGATTACTTGATCCAGGTACCGATTGGCCTGGCTCTCTGTCTCGTTGCCTGTGTTTTCGCGCAACGTTGGGTCCAGATGTCCATGGCTGCCGTGCATCTTGCCTATCAGGGCTATTGGATCGGGCGCATCGTCTACAACATGCAGTGACGACGCGGCCCGATCGGAACTTCAGCCGGAACGAGCCGGGTCGCGACTGCAGGCGACCTTATGGAAACCTTGCGCGCCAGTGCCTGAGCCAGGGCGCCGGCAAGGCCGGCAGCAAGGCGCTCGACCGCTCCTCGGCAAAAGGCAGGTTGATCGGCAGTGCGAGGGTTGGGTACGGTGAGCCATCGTCACTGCATACTGGCCTTATGCTGCAAACCTCCGCTCGACTGCCTGATCGGCAGTCCCTTTCCGGCAATGCCGTGCTCGTCGGACAGAAACCGGGCCGGTCATTCGTCGAGTGAAGGGCTGCTTCCCCTCCCGGTAACGTGTTAGGTTCCCGATCGATGGACGAGACGACTCAACAGCTCATTGAGATGCTTGAGGGCTCCCCGGTCCTGGTCGCCCTGTATGACCAGTTCGACCGGCTTCGAAAGGCGAACCGAGCCTTTCGCCAGGCCTATTCCATCCGCGCCAGCGAGGATCCGTCCTGGTCGGAGATCATGCGCCGGAATTTTTCGGCGGAAACGGGGACGGTCGTTCGAACCAAGAATTTCGAGGAATGGCTGATCTCGACGCAGTCGCGGCGAGGCAAGGTCGGGTACCGCGCCTACGAGACCGATCTGCATGACGGGCGGTGGCTCTGGATGACCGAGATGGTCAGCGATGACGGCTGGATGCTCTGCATCGCGAGCGTCACGACCGATCTCCATTCCGACAAGAGAACTCTGCGCCAGGACCGGGACAGTGCGGTCAAGGCCTCGTACACGGACGAACTGACGGGGATCGCCAACCGCCGGTTCGTGATGGCCCGGATCGACGACATGCTGCTTCAACGGCGCCTGGACAGCCGGCTGACGGGCTGCCTGGCCGTTCTCGATATCGACCATTTCAAGGTCATCAACGATCGCTTCGGGCATGCGGCCGGGGATGAGATCCTGTGCAGATTTGCCAAGGAGATCCACGCGAATGTCAGGCGCTCCGATTGTTTCGGCCGGGTCGGCGGCGAAGAGTTCGTCCTGGTCATGCCCAGGACATCCGCTGCCGAGGCTGCGCTGGTCCTGGAACGCATGCTCATCGTCGTTCGGGCGATGAAGCCGCAAGGCGGCCATGGCGATTTTCGTTGCACCTTTTCGGCAGGAATCGCCGAGACGGATCCGACGGATGTATCGCTGAGCCTGTACGCACGTGCCGACAAGGCCCTCTATGCCGCCAAGTCGAGAGGCCGAAACTGCATCGTCGCGGCCGAAGGCGAAGCCGAGCGATCCCCCCAATCGATCGCGCCGTAGCGCGCAATTCTCATTTACAGCCGGGAGACACCGCCATCGCTCGCAACGTCTCGCGAGGATGATCTGGAGGGCGAGCGGGCCAAGCCATGACGGCCGGAGCTGGACTGAAAGCGCGCCGGCGGGCGTGGCGACTGTGAAGCGGCCACCGGATCGGGATGGCGTGGGCAGTGCAGATTCCACGTTTGGAATCGGCTGGTTGGCCAAAGCATCTCCATCGGAATACTAGGCCACTCCTGCAGTAAAGGACGGTCGATTATTGAGGTTCACCGATGTGGATTGTTGTGCAACAATTGTGAGGTGAAATGCCGACCTCGGAGGACACCATGCGACTAGGGCTTGCATCCACCGCCGTCCTTGCAACCTGCCTGGCTACGTCTGCCTTCGCCGCCGATCTTCCCAGCCGCTCCGCGCCCCCGGCCCCGATCGTCTACGCTCCCGTCTTTACCTGGGCCGGCTTCTACGTCGGTCTCAACGCCGGTGTGGGCTGGGGCGGGTCGCGTGACGTCATCGTCACCGGGCCGACGACTGGCTCCTCGGGAATCCTGAGTGGCGGTGGCGGCGACGGCGCGTTCGTCGGTGGCGGCCAGATCGGCTATAACTGGCAGTCCGGCGCATGGGTCTACGGTCTCGAGACCGATATCCAATATGTCGGTTCGAGCGGCGATGTGTCCTGGGGGCAATACACCTGGTGGGCAAACAGAGGCGGTGGTGACGGCGGCTATTTCGGCACCGTGCGTGCCCGCGTCGGCTACGCCTTCGATCGGACCCTGGTCTACATCACGGGCGGTCTCGCCTATGGCGGGCTGAACAGCAACCCGCTGACCGGCAACACGACGAGCAATACCGGCTGGACCATCGGCGGCGGCGTCGAATATGCCTTCACCAATAACTGGACCGTCAAGCTCGAAGGTCTCTACGTCGATACCGGCGAGGGCCGGCGAAACAGGGCCTTCACCAACCCGGCGGGTGGCGTGCTCCCGGCCGGGCTCTATAC
>NZ_JBFTRC010000308.1:0-6235 GCF_056399325.1 Allobosea sp. 01N443 | reverse complement strand
CTACTGGAACGTCGTTGCACACGTTGAGGCACCCAACCCGAACATCATCATGAGGCGCTCGACCTCGGAAAGGACCATGACCCCGGCGATGACCGCGCGAAATCGGAGGTTGACAGCTCCCCGCAATTAAAGGGCCGAAACACAGTACTGTCAGCACGAGCGCCCCATAGCCCTTGGATTGATCAAACCTCGACGACGCAGCCGGGATCAAACCATGGATTCTCGCGATCGCCATTGCGGTTGGGGTAGCCAGCTTGATTGGCCAGGATGCGCGTCCGACCGACCTTGTAGTCATGTGACCCATGATCATGGCCGTGGATCCAGAGCTCAGGCTGGTATTCCTCGATCAGGGCGCCGAGGTCCGATACGAAGGCCGGCGACAATTCGCTCCCCTGGTGCCTCGGTTGAACCGATTGCGGGTGTGGCGCGTGGTGCGTGACCACTACCGTAGGACCATCGTGCGGCTTCCCTAGCTCGCTACGGATGAACGCCAGATCGAGCCGATGCTCAGCCGCTGCATGCCACGGCATAAAGCGGCTGTAGTGACCGCTTTCCTCCCGGTAGCGGATAAGGCGGTGATCGTTCAGCTCCTGCCCGGCAAAGACCATCGACGGCTTGGGCGTCCCGAGAAGGCGGTAGTCCGTCCAAAGCGTACAGCCGATGAAGCGGACCTGCCCGATCATAACGGTGCGGCGATGCAGTAGATGGATGCCGACCTTGTCAGCGAGGTCGCTTCCAGCGGCCAGGCTGCCCTTCATCTCGCTCTTGTAGAACTCGTGGTTGCCAGCGACGTAGACGATTTCGCGGTCACGGAGCGGCCCGGCTTCCCGCTGCTCCACCATCCACTCGAGCGCAGCACTGATCGGCTTGTGCACATCGCCGGCGAAGACCGCGACATCAAACTCCGGCATCGGTTTGGCGAACAGGAACGGACCGAATTCGAGATGCATATCGGAAATCACCAAAAGGCGCATCCTGCCCTTCCTCATCTATCTGGCATTGTTGGCGGAATGCGCCTCGCTTCAGCCGCCTGACGCCGAGGAGCGCTACGCGATGCGCTTGGACCCAGCAAGCTGCAGCCTGCGGCGTCCACACGCGTTCGAACGCTTTATGACGCAGTCTGAAAGCTTTCCTGTAGCGTCCACCCGCGCTCGAACGCTTTATGACGCAGTCTGAAAGCTTTCCTGTAGCGTCCACCCGCGCTCGAACGCGTTATGACGCAGTCTGAAAGCTTTCCTGTAGCGTCCACCCGCGCTCGAACGCGTTATGACGCAGTCTGAAAGCTTTCCTGTAGCGCCTACACGCGTTCGAACGCTTTATGACGCGTTAGATCGCGTCATAAAGCACGCACGTGCACGCGCATTCAAACATGGCTCGGCGCAACCGCGGCGCGTTCAAGGAGCTCGTTGACAGGTTTCGGAGCCCCGGGCGCCGTTCCCTGAGCAAGTCCGGATTCGAATTCGTCAATGTGCATTGCGAACAATCCAGCCTTCCGCGGGCCTATTACGTCTGCCTCGATGCTGTCCCCGACGAAAAGAACCTGATGCGGCTCCAAATTGAGCCGCTGGCAAACGAGCCGATAAATCTCGGCTTGAGGTTTCATCAGGCCGACCTCAAACGACAGAACGACCGTATCCGGCGCACCAGGCAGGCAATCGAGCAAAGCGTTCGCGTATGGTGCAGCGAGATTGGAGCAGACGCCAATTTTCAATCCGAGCTGCCCCAAGGTGTTCCAAATGGCATCGATTCCCGGTCGTAGCCGTGTCGAGGCGGTTTCCGCCAACAAGTCAGCCTCCAACTCGGCAAGCCGCGCATCGTCTGTGATCGTCGCAAGATCCTGGGCAAGATCGCGCAGGCTCATCGGAGTTGTCAGCGCTTGGGTTGCCGCCTTCGATGAAGTGGCACTGCCGATGAGTGCTCTGAACGGCCAGCGCTTGTCTTCAATTTCCACAAGTGTCCCGAACCCATCGAAGCAGACAGCCTGGATCTGCGGCGTAGCGTCCTGCCAGATCAGATTTGCCTCTGTGTATGGCGTGAAGTTCTCGTCGACCGCGTTTGGCGCGATCCCCGCACCCCATCTAATCGCTGCGACGTAGCTCCGCACAGCAAGCTGGTCGTCGAGTGTGCCGCTTAGAAGATCCAGGGCTGTCCGCCCGTTGAATGGCGCCGTCTTATGGTCATCAAACAGCCAATCCCTTTGTTGATCCGGTGATGCGAAAAGATGCTGCAGATCCGCATAGAGACCCAGAAGCGCAGAGATCCGCATCAGGACAGCAGTTTCAAGGACGAGTGATCCGTGTGTGCGCGCGATGGTCGACCAGTCGTGAAACTGAGCCGCGTCGCACTGCAGAATCGCGAGCCGGTCGGCCGAGGACAATTCCCAGCGGTCCGCGATGTTCAAGAACGTGCGGAGTGCCGGCGCGCTTACGCGAGCTCGTTCCTCAGGTGACCTTTCCATCAATGTGCTCCCAGCTTGCCACTCAGAGGAGACAGAATAGCTGATTTGCGGACGTCAAAGTTCGAACCGACCCGGCTTAGTTGGCGACCTCGACCACCAGGCTCTCGTCAAACGCCGAATTGGAGAACAAGGCTCCGGCTGGATTGCAGAGGATCCGTGTTCCGCCTGGCCGGCGCATGTCGATGCTGTGATGAACATGGCCGTGCACCCACATCTCGGCGCAGCCAGAATCCGTCAGCTCGGATAGGTCAGACGCACAGTTTCCGGCGATCCATTTTCCGGTGTCGGCCGGCGCTACGCAGGCAGGGTGCGGAGCGTGATGAGTTACAACCACGCGAGGGAAAGAGGTCTCCTGGTCTATGAGATGTCGCAAGCACTCGCGACTTGAGTGATGCAGCTGCTGAGCATCCTGAACGCGAAAGGGACGCTCCCCCGTTCCGTCGCGAAACCGAATGTCCTCACCAGTCGGCATTGTAGCATCGATGGCTCCTGCCAGACTGTAATCGGACCAGAGCGTAGCGCCGAGAAACTGCACGCCCTGGAGGTTGGTTGCGTCGCCCTCGAGCAGTGAGATGTCATTGGCTTCGGCAGCGCGCCGAGCGGCGGCGATCGTCGCACTCGGTTCGCCTCGCCAATGCTCGTGATTGCCGAGCGTTGCAATGACGGGCCTGTCTCCGGCCAGGTGGCGCAGGAATTGGAATCCGGCCGGGATATTCCCCTGCCAAATATCGCCGGCCGACACCAGGACATCGAACGCCGGACGGGGAGGAGCGAATGCCGAAGGAAATGGGAACCCTTCAAGATGCAAATCGGATAGAATCCAGATTCTCACTGCGCTCTTCTCTCATGGTGATTGCTTGGAAGATCCCGCCACCGAACGCATACCCGTGACAATCGAGCTACGATTCTCCGCAGAGGATCTCACTCGCATTGATCGGTCTGCCAAATTTGAGGGTCTTGAACGGGCCGAGTTTTTACAACGCGCCGCGACAGTCGGCGTAAAAGAGGCACTACGATCGTCTGAAATCGCCCAATCTTTTGACGGAGGCCGCGATGATTGAATGATCTCTGTAAGGGTAATTCACTCCATCAGCAGGTTTATGCATATACCCCTGCACGCACCGCCTCTAAATATTCTAGAACGAGATTTGCTTCACCCCCGCAAACGAGATCGTACGCTGTTTTCCCTGAGTACCCCGGAATAGGTTGGTTCTTGAACCAGTTTATGGCTTCTTTTTTGGAGCCCCGCGATTTCAACAACTATTTTAGTAATATCGTCGATCAGTTTGACCAATTCGCTCTGAGGCGCGCCAAACTGCTTAGACAGCCGGTGGATGGACTTCTTGTCGATCACTGCCAGATGACCCCTAACTCTCAGGCGCGTATCGTTCCACTTTATACATTCTTAGGTATCACGGGCCCGTCTACCTGCCCTCGCGGACGCGCCATCAGTAGTGATATCGGCACTGCGCGATCATTAGACCGCCCTCACTCGGCCGATAGACCAAGCGGTGCTCCTGTGTGATCCGTCGCGACCACCAGCCCGACAGCGGACCGCGCAACGGCTCCGGCTTGCCGGTGCCATTAAATGGCGTGCGCATGCATTCTTTGATGAGCCCGTTGAGCGAGCTCCCTGGTGATGAGCATTGGCGCATGTCCGTCACCCTGTCGAGCATGGTGGCTAGGTTCTTTCGCAGGTCGGTGTAGGACGTTGTTCGCATCTCGCTATTGTACTCAATTACGTACGTTAAGCAAGCGCGGTGCGATCGGTCGGGCCACCGCCCTCCGACCGGCCAGGACTAGTTTGAAGCTGCAAATCGCCGGCAGCTAGGCTGAGTGCTCGGCCAAGTACTGGTTTAGCGTCTTCTGAGCCCGCCAGTGCTGATCGATCTCGACGCGGAGATCTGCTGGACCTTCCAGCGCAGCAATCTCGGCCAGACTGAAGTCGCCGAGCTCCGCCTCATCCGAAAAAATTGCGAGCCCAAATAGGCTGTCTCGATCGCGCGGGTTCATTTCAGAGACGAGCCACGTAACCGGCGCCCATGGCAGGAATAGCTTCAACACCGGCGTCGGATCAAAACTCTTGTCCTGGCGGCTCCGATGCCAATTCGAAGTCAATGCCTCCTGAATCTCCTGAGAGATCGCAATCATTTCCGGGCCCTTTGTCATTTATGGGGTTTACCTCGCCGAGGAAGTCAGCCCGAGCTCGCCAAGAAGTTTGCAGCTGCAAACAATGAGCGGCGCCCCCAGCCTGTGCGCATCGACTGCGGTCGCTCTATGCCGGCGGCGTTCGCACCAAAAGTTTGCAGCTGCAAACTTTTGGTGGCAGGGCTTCTGTCGAACCGGTTGTTATTACCATTCCTGCGAAAGTGGTAATAACCGGGCCGCCTCTTCAATCTCCGCAAATTCTGCGGCGATTCTCTGGTCTAATCTCCGCAAGTTGGAGATAATGTCCAATAGCGATCGATTATCATGCCTCTCACCTACGCCATCGGCGACGTGCACGGTCGCTCCGACCTGCTTCAGGCTATCCTCGACTTCGTGGAGCGCGACGCCGCGCACAGGGGAAGGCCGCCCCGGATCGTGCTCCTCGGCGACATCGTCGATCGTGGCCATGACAGCAAGGGGTGCCTCGACGTTGTCGGTCGCCTTCTTGCAGACCATCCGACGTCGGTATTCCTCCGCGGAAACCACGATGACTGGTTTCTCCGCTACCTCGAGGGTGATCGGCGCGAAGTCCGCACCTGGTTTCACAACGGCGGAATGGAGACCCTCGACTCTTACACGAATCTCGACGTCGACGAGGCGAGGCGGCTGATCCTTGAAGATCATTCGAGCCACCTCGGGCTTCTCCGGCGTTCCTCGTTGATGATCGACGACGGACCGTTCGCGTTCGTGCATGCGGGGATCAGACCGGGCGTCCCGCTGGGTGACCAGAGCGCCAAGGACCTGATGTGGATCAAGGAACCGTTCTTTTCCCATCACGGCAGACTGGATCGCGTCATCGTGCACGGCCATTCGGTCATTGAAGAGGGGCGTCCCATGGTCACCGAAAATCGAATCTCCATGGACACCGCTGCGTGCTGGTCGGGTAGGCTTTCGGTGCTTGTGATCGACCAGGAAGCGGGGGACCTCTCGTTTCACCAGAYCGACGGTGACCGTCAATCAGTCGTGGAAGTCGAGCCGGTTCGGAACGACCGCGGGCTGGGGACGGTGCTCGATGACCTGTCCTGGCTCGGCGGCACGAGTCGCGACTACACATCTCGGAGGAGTTGGTGCTATGGGCTCGGATCAATCGACGAGTAAGACCGATAGGCTCGACGCTGGCCTCATCACATCCGAATGCCAGATTGATCCGGTAGCCTTCCCTATCTCGGCAGCCGGATTCATCGCAGCGCCCGATCCTGCCAAGGCGCGCGGGTTTCCCCACTAAGCCTGGAATCTATGCCTCAAGACGCCCGCCGACCTAAATATCAGCGTCGCACGGCGGCAATTTCGACGGAATCGCAGCATTTTCGCTCGAAATCGATCTGCCCTCAACTGATCAACGCTCAGGTATCCCCCTGAAGCGCGCGGGTTTCCCCACTATTGCGCGCGGGTTTCCCCACCATGAGTGCTCAGGCAATCGATAGGTCGCGCCCAGGTCCGCCATGTCCAAAAACGAGCGATTTCGGACGCCCTCCCCGCTACTGTCCGTAAATTAGCTTGCGATAATTCCGGACATGTCCGATTCTCGCCATACCCTTTTCGGACGGAAATCCATGTCTCGCACCCACC
>NZ_JBFTRC010000307.1:0-4407 GCF_056399325.1 Allobosea sp. 01N443 | reverse complement strand
CATCGGCCCGAAAAGTGGATTGCGGTTTTCGGGAAAGCCGATGCGCCACAGAAGGCTGGATCATCGGACCGGATACGATATCCGGCCCGATGATCTAGCGTTGCCGCCAGTGCTGCAGGCGGCCGAAGACCAGGCGGTCGAGGCCGGCATGGGCGAGTTTCACGGCAATGGCCGTGAACATGATGATGCTTGCCATGCCCGCCGCCGACGCCATGGCGCCGGCCTCATCCATATGGACGATCGCGATCGAGGCGAGCTTGGTGTCGGCGCCATAGAGGAAGATCACGGCGGAGACCGTGGTCAATGCGTTGACGAAGACATAGACCGCGATGTCGAGGATAGCCGGCATGCAGATCGGCGCCGTCACCCGGCGGAACGTCGACCAGAACGGCACCTTGAGCGAGGCGGAAACCGACTCGAACTCGCTGTCGAGCTGCTTCAGGCTCGTCAGCGCCGTGATGTGCCCGACCGTGTAGAAATGGGCGATGGTGTTGATCACGAGGATCGTCAGCGTCCCGTACAGGAAGCCGAGCGGATTCCAGCCCGCATTGAAGAAGAAGACATAGCCCAGGCCGAGCACCAGGCCGGGCACGGCCATCGGCAGCATGGCCAGGAACTGGGCGAAGGCGCGCAGCCGCGGGTAGAGCTTCACCTTCTCGATCAGATAGGCGCCGGTGAAGATCAGTGCCGTGCCGATCACCGCCGTCAGGGACGCGAGCAGCAACGAGTTGGCATAGGTCTTCCAGCCATCCGGCTCGACCGCGGCGAAGTTGTAATTGCTCAAGGTCAGGGACAGGTTGTAGGGCCAATACTTGACGAAGGAGCCCCAGAAGGCGATCGCGTAGGGGCTGACGATCGCGAAGGCGATCACGCCGACGAAGCCGAGCAGGGCGAGATCGCGGCGCCGGTCAGGGCGCGGCACGTAGGGAACGGCGCGGGCCGAGAGCATGGCGCCCTGGCGCCGCTGCACCACGCGGTCGACGAAGAAGGCCAGCACCGCCGGCACCAGCAGGATGATGCCGACCACGGCGCCCATCGGGAAATTCTGCTGGCCGACGACCTGCTTGTAGGCGTCGGTCGCCAGCACGTTGAACTGCCCGCCGATCACCTTGGGAATGCCGAAATCGGTGATGACCAGCGTGAAGACGACGAAGACGGCGCTGATCACGCCGTAGCGTGCGCCGGGAAGGGTGATCGTCCGGAAAATGCGCCAGCGCGAGGTGCCCATCGCGTCGGCCGCTTCGCGCAGCCGGCCGTCCGAAAGGGCGAGCGCCGTGACGAGGATCAGCATGGCGTGCGGAAAGCTGTATAGCGTCTCCGCCGCGATGATGCCGACCGGGCCGTAGAGCGAGGCGCCCATCATCCAGGACTTGAGCAGCCCCTGGTTGCCGAAGACATAGATCAGCGCGAGGCCCGACAGCAGGGACGGCGCGAAGACAGGGATCATCGCCGCCGCATAGAAGACGCCCTTGGCGGGAATGCAGCTGCGGCGCAGCGCATAGGCGTAGAGGAAGGCGAGGGGCACCACGATGACCGTGGTCGCACTGGCGACCGCGAGGCTGTTGAGCAGCGAAAAGAACAGCGTCGGCGTCGTCGCATAGCTGACGAAATTTGCCAGGCCGACGAAGTTCCCGTGCGTATCCTCGAGACTCTTGGAGAGCAGCGCCCAGAGCGGCAGGGCGATGATCAGGACCAGGACCGCGCAGAGCGCGACGATCAGGACCCCGGCGACATGGCGCTCGCTGATCCGCACCGGCGATACCTTCACGGACGCATCGATCATCGTCAGCCGTGGTGCGAGGTCGCTCATCGTGCGCCCCCCGCAAAGACATGCAGGGCCTCGGGCGGAAAAGCGACGGTGCAGACCTGTCCCGCCGTGATGCCGAGATCGCGCATCGCATTGGTCGAGAAATCGGCCGCGATCCGGGTCGAACGGGAGCTGGTCGGCTCGAGATGCGCCCGGCAATAGGAGCCGAGGAAAGCGAGATCCCCGATCCGCGCCTCGAATCGGTTGGGCGTATCCTCACCGATGCTGCGGGTGCGAACCTCCTCCGGTCGCATGGCCAGCCGCACCGGCGTCCCCACGGCGAAGGGGGTGGCATTGGCGACGAGCAGGTMGAGCTCGTCGACACGGACCCGGCCCGGCCCGGTCACGATCGCATCCATGAAGGTCATGTGCCCGACGAAGTCGGCGACGAAGGGCGTGGCGGGGCGCCGGTAGATCTCTTCGGGCGTGCCGACCTGCTCGACTTCACCGTCCCGCATCACGACGATGCGGTCTGCCATCGCGAGCGCCTCCTCCTGGTCATGCGTCACCATGATCGTGGTCACGCCGAGCCGCTGCTGCAGCGAGCGCATTTCGTCGCGCAGGCGCACCCGTACCTTGGCGTCGAGGGCCGAAAGCGGCTCGTCGAGCAGCAGCAGCTCCGGCGAGGTGGCAAGCGCGCGCGCCAGCGCCACGCGCTGCTGCTGCCCGCCCGAAAGCTGGAGCGGATATTTCTTGCCCTGCTCGGGCAGGCCGACGAGCGTCAGCAGCTCCTCGACGCGGCGCGCGATCTCGGCAGACGAGCGACGCCGGTTGACG
Organism: Allobosea sp. 01N443; assembly: GCF_056399325.1. Classification (NCBI taxonomy): domain Bacteria; kingdom Pseudomonadati; phylum Pseudomonadota; class Alphaproteobacteria; order Hyphomicrobiales; family Alloboseaceae; genus Allobosea; species Allobosea sp. 01N443. Next base: position 1,823 of record NZ_JBFTRC010000307.1, on the reverse strand, counting down.
AGGCCGTAGCCGATATTGTCGGTGACGGTGAGATTGGGGAAGAGCGCGTAGGACTGGAAGACGATCCCGAAGTCGCGCTCCGACGGGCTGGCCCGCGACACGTCGCGCCCGCCCATGAGGATGGTGCCGCCATCCTGCTGGTCGAGGCCGGCGATGGCCCGCAGCAATGTCGTCTTGCCGCAGCCCGACGGTCCGAGAAAGCAGACGAACTCGCCGCGGCGGATGTCGAGATCGATATCGTGCAACGCCCGGAACGCGCCGTAATTCTTGGCGAGGTCGCGGATCGAGAGAAACGGGGGCGCAGTCGTGGACATGATGCCGACCTTCATCTGAACAGGCAGTGATCAGGCTCGCCGGCAACGGCGAGGCCRCACTCTTGCGTGGTGCACGGACTTGCTTCGTGAACGGACTTGCGTCTTGCACAGACCACGCCGCCGGCCGCTCGCGCGGGCCGGCGGCGTGGCAAAGGCTCAGTTCTTCGGCGCCGACTTCGACTCGTAGCGCTTCGACCATTCGGCGAGCACGCGCTCGCGATTATCGGCCATCCAGCTGAGGTCGTTCTTGATCATCCCCGCTTCGGCATTGACGGGATAGTTGGCCGGCTTGTTCTCGACACCCGGCGCAGCCACGATGGCGTAGGTCTGCGAGTAGAGCTCGTTCGCCGCCTTGGTCGTCGACCAGTCGGCGATCTTCTTGGAGACGGCGAGGTTCTTGCTGCCCTTGACGATGGCGCTGGCTTCCATTTCCCAGCCCACGCCCTCCTTCGGAATCACGACCTCGATCGGTGCGCCCTTGGTTTTCTCGGACGCGCCGCGCATGTCGAGCGCCAGACCGATGGTGCGCTCGCCGCGGGCTGCCTGGACGCAAGGGGCGGAACCGGAATGGAGATAGGCGCCGATATTCTCGTGCAGCCCGTCCATGAACTTCCAGCCTTCGGCTTCGCCCATGCTCTGCAGCCAGCCGGCGACCATCAGATAGCCGGTGCCGGAGGAGGCCGGATGGGGCATCACGATCTTGCCCTTGAACGCCGGGTTGAGCAGGTCCTTCCACGAGGCCGGCACGGGCACGCCCTTGGCCTCGGCCGTATTGTAGCACACGACGCCGAGATAGGCGTCCATGCCGGTCCAAGTATAGGGGCTGTTGGGATCGCGGAAGACCGGCTTCAGCGCATCGGCGCCGGCCGGCTTGTAGGTTTCCAGCAGCCCGGCCTTCTCGAACATCAGCAGGCTGGACGCCGCGAGCCCCATCACCATATCAGCCCGCGGATTGTCCTTTTCGGCCAGGAAGCGGGCGGTGATGACGCCGGTGGAGTCGCGGACCCAGACCACCTCTGCGTCCGGCACGGCCTTCTCGATCGAGGCCTTGAACGGTCCGAGCTGGTCGTTCTCCAGTGCTGTGTAGATCGTTACCTTCGTCTTCTGCGCCAGGGCGACGCCGGGCAGTGCGAGCGCGAATGCCCCGATGACGCAGGAAGCAAGCCAGTTCTTCATCTTCTCATCCCCTCGTGGTGATCGATTAGAGCGCTCTTTCGGCGTTTTCCCCTGAGATCGTAAAACACAGGCGGATCGCTCCGCCTGTGCTGGTCTTCTTCGTCATGCGGTCCAGGGCAGGGACCAGGTCTTGACGTTGGTGAAGCTCTTCATGGCTTCGACGACGCCCTCCTTGTAGCCGAGGCCTGAATCCTTGATGCCGCCGAAGGGCGACATCTCGATGCGGTAGCCGGGAACCTCCCAGAGGTTGACGGTGCCGACCTCGAGTTCCGCGACAAAGCGCTGGATGTAGTCGAAGCGGTTGGTGCAGACGCCCGAGGACAGGCCATAGGC
>NZ_JBFTRC010000306.1:0-4433 GCF_056399325.1 Allobosea sp. 01N443 | reverse complement strand
CCTTCCATCCGAGACGGCCATCAGTCCGATCAACAGATGCCCTTACACGGCTGTCAGAGCAGCTGACTTGAAAACATTTCAGATGACATTCGGGTCGCTCCAAGAGATCGCTCGCGAGCGCGGCATGCACTTCGCACCCCTGAAGAAGGCTCTCATGAAGCATGGCATCACACCCTGCTTCGGCAAGCCTGACGTACCGGCCACGTTCTACCGGCGAGCGGACATCCCGCAATACCTCTAACCAACTTTGATCAGAAAAGAGCCCGGCTCGCACCACGCGAGCCGGGCTTTTTGCTGCCCGAAGTGAAGGGAAACTCCGCAGAGAGCGTATGGTTTTGCGGAAGAGTTTTGCACCCTAGTGCGGAAGCGTGAAGACGACAGTCATGCAACGGCGCCAATGAAATAAGGCGAAATCCGTGTGGCTGCGGGGATCTTTCCCTCTCATCACACTGCTGAAAATCGGGGCATAGTGTTGTTGCCGCGATTGTAGGTCGAGTTCCGCAATCAGCGATAGGGCGCCCGGTCCCGGCCGGGCGCCTTTCATTTGAAGAACCGAGCGCTCCCGAGGTCCCCCAGTCGTTCATTTTTGGTTTTCGCGGACGGCTGAACGGCCTGAGCAGGATCTGAAACGGGCGAGCCATAAAGGTGCCGCCGTTGCGACGCGGTCCGGAAGCAGACAGCGTCAGGGAGCGCCTGAATTTCTGGCCAAGGCACTTCCAAAGCGCTCGTGGTCCGCCACGAACGCCGACTCATCCACACCTACGGCTCATCCGCTGCGCGGTCGTGATGGGCTCTGGTGCTGTGCTTGTCGCATAGCGCTTCACCAGCCAGAACGGTATCCACAACCGCCATAAACGAACTCAGCGCTGGATAAAAAATTGGGGGGGGCAACCTCACCAGCGCGGCGAATCCGGTATCGATACCGGCGGAACATGCATTGGCCATCTGGAACGACCTTCGCCGAGTTCCGGCACTCGGCCAGCCCTCTCCTCTTACATGTCTGTCTTGATGCTGTCGAAACCTGCCGCACGCTGGAGGGATACTTGCAAGGCTTCCGCCGCCGACAAGAAGCTTGCCGGTGCTGCACTGACGAGCTTCATGAAAAAATGCGAAAGCGACGCTGCTAAAGCGTGCGACGTGACTGTCGCCGAACGAAAACTGTCGGGCGCCGCGAAGTCGAGCTTCACTAAGAAGTGCGTCAGTGACGCTGTCGGGGCGTGACGCATCAGCTGCGCGATGACCAAGGGGCTTGAGCGTCGCGGCCTCGATTGGATGAAGCGCGCCGCGGACGAAGCGATGACAACGGCGGGCAACCTCCGGCCGTTGTGCGCTCCACGCCCACCTGTGCATCGAACACGCGCTGGACATGGCCACGATCTCTTCATCAGGCACGGCGATAGGCCATGCGCATGCGCGCGACGAGACCGCGGCGACCAGGCTCCGGCCGCGTAGAACCTGACACGAGCGCGCCTACGAAGGCATCGCCTTGAGAGCCAACGCCTTCCCGCTTTGGGGACTCAGAGACGCCCGGCGCGCCGTGATGGAGTAGCGGGCGTGATTGACGGCAAGGGCCATCGTCGCATCCTCGCCTGAACGCCCCCCGGACGCGACGGCTTCATCGACCAGTTGATGAAGGGAACGGTCCAGGGCCTCAAGCCCTTCGGCATCGGCCTCCCGCGCTTGGTCCGCAATCTGAATGAACTGCCCGATCCGCTTCTGCTCCTGGCGCATCCGGGACATCTTCACACGCCCCAGGATGATCGTCGTCAGCGAACCCAGGACGCTGAGGAGAGCCGCGGCAAGATAGAAATAGCCTTGGAACTCGTCGAAGAAGCTCTGTTCACCGTTGCTGAGATAGTTGGCGACGCCGGGATGGATGGGCAGGATCGGGTTCTTGTCATCCGGGTCGGGGGCCTCGATCTGGCTCGCCAGGGGCGTGAGCGCCATCAGCTTGGTTTTGGAGACGAAGAGGGTCCGGCCTATCGCCCCTGCGACGAGATTGAGCATCGTGTCGGGCGCGACAAGTCGGTAGGTCACTGCGAGTGTCGTCACGGTGTCGTCGGGGGTCGCGGGGTGCGATCTGAACGCGCCTTCGGGAACATCGTAGGATTCGAAGGCCGGAAAGCGTCGATTGAAGGCATCGGCGTCGGAGAACGCCAGGATCGTCGGTGTCCCTGCGGTACCCTTCGCCATGGCGTTTACTGCGCCAATAACCTCTCCCGGCCCAACCGGCCCGACGGCAAGGATMGCCGCGATATGCCGTTGGTGAACCGCGGCAATCATGTCGTCAGGCGCGAGAAAGACCCGCTTCACATCATGAGGCGCGACATTGTAATAGCCCAGGATGACATCGAGTAGCGCGGCGTTGACCTCCTGCAGACGCCCCTGCGGAATTGCGATCGTCTTGCCGGAAAGCTTGCCGATACTGTCGACGGGCGATTTCGGCGGCAGAACGAAGGCGACGACATCGCGACGGAGAATCGCAATCGTCTGTCCGTTGGTCGGTGGCGAGACGTCGCTGCGGATCACGGCGAGATCCGCCTCGTCAGCTTCGATCGCCTTCGAGCTCGCAGCCAGATCTTTGACCGGCAGCGGCTGAAGTCTGATCCGGGGATGATCCCTGGTCGTCTCCGTGATGAGGGCGCCAACGAGACGCTGCGCGTCGGTGCCAAGCGCTCCCGTCGTCACCCGCACGGTCGCGTGGGGTGACCAGAAATGGATCGTGGCGGCAATAGCGGCAACGACGAGAAAACCCGCTGTCCATGCTGCAAATCGCACAACCCTGGTCCTCAATCATCCGCCGACCTGGCCGAGACCGGCCACCGACGAAGCTGCTGCGGGAAACGTGCAGCCTCTCGGACGGCAAGACACAACGGGAAGGCAAGACTCTACTTAGAGGTTGGGACGCCTGCACCGTTCGCGCCTTCCGGTGATGATGAGGCAGCCGCACGCTGCCGTCCACCTTCAGACGGCTCATCAAGGTGCCCATTCCTCGCGGTGCAGCGTGTTCTGGCGCGCGAACAGGACATGCGCAGCAAAGAGAGTGCGGCCTGACACGGAGGACGAGCACGGCCTTCCGGCAGCGCGCCCTACCCGCATAGGCGAGCCGGAATGCGACAATCAAAGGCAGTGAAGCAACGCTGCTGGTCAGGTTCATCAGTCGCCCAAGGTAGAGGCCCCTCTCTGCGCTCCGGAGCAACGGACCCCTCCCCTTGGACGCAACTGAGCCCTTGCGATCATTGTAGGATGGGCTGCGGGTGGCGATCAGGCCGGGCATCAGAAGCGCCATCGTGAAGATCGGCTATCGCAGGAAACGCGGCAAAGCCGCCATACGCGAGACTATGGTGCAACGGCCACCTTGCGGGATACGCTGGATGTGCCGGGTCGAATCGCTAGCCTGGCTGCAATCGTCGGCGCAGTACTTGGCGCCTCTTCGGAGCCCCYAGGTCAATGACCATCACAGAGGAACTCGTGTCGCCGAAGACATCGCTCCAGAAAAACCCATTCGCCATCTTGGGCGCGACGACGAGAGACAACCGAAGCCGCCTTATCGAACTGGCCGATGAAGTTGCTCTGGTAGCCGATGGCGACGAGGGCCAGAAGGCCCAATCCACCCTGTTGAACATCCGGACGCGGCTAGYTGCGGAAATGGGGTGGCTTCCGGGCGTCGCTCCGCGAAAGGCCACTGCCGCCGTCGAGGGTCTCTCGAGCATGACGGGGCTAGAAGCGACGGTGGAATTGCCTCCTCTTGCCCGCGCCAACCTGTTGTCGGCATCTGCGCAGGCAAAGCCCGAGGCGAGGACGCCACAGGAAGCCGCCGCGATCTTCTATCGTCTCGCCTTGGCGGTGGAGGACGTCGACCTGGCTGGCGTATTGCGGGATATCAACGAGGATCGCTCGGTCGCCGGGTTCCCTCCCGTCCGCGACGAGGGGGCCATCCTGGAGGAATTCGAGGCCCGAAAGCGGGATTACCGAAAGGCCATCAACGACGTTCTGGATCGGCTCCCGAGTCGGACCCTCGTGAAGGTCATGGACATGGTGGTTCAGAAGGGCACGAAGGACGGCAGCGAGCACGCCCCGGCCTTCATTCAGGAGATTGTCGCGTCCTACGAGTTTGGACTGCGGGGGTTCATCGAAGCCGAGTCCTCAACCGTCGAGAGGCTCGTGACACGTGGCAATGCCGTGGCAGTCCATGGGGAAGCCCACGTCATCCCCGTGATCGACGAGATCAAGAAGGTCGCCGCGAACTTCAACGAGATCGTCGGGCCAGCCCAGCTCGTGGCGAGGGCGAACGGGATCGACCACCTGGCGACCCACAACCTGGCCATCGCGATCCGCGAACTCGCGATCGCACTGCACAATAAGTACGGCTTCGTCGACACGCCCGCCCGCATCGCCGCCTTCCTGAACGATCATTTCGGACTTCTGGACAC
>NZ_JBFTRC010000305.1:0-4452 GCF_056399325.1 Allobosea sp. 01N443 | reverse complement strand
GGCTCGATGAGATGAGCATCTCGTCGGCCTTCCGCGCCTCGATCGATGGCCTCAATGGCAACACGATCCTGCCCGGCGAGTTTTCGCCTGAAGCGCGCTCGGCGTTGCAGGCGCGGATCGAGGCACGCGGGCTCGACTATGTCGGGCAGGAGATCGTGCGCCTCTCGACCATGCCGGTCTTCCAGGGCGGCCGGCTGCAGCCGCACCCGATGACGCTGCGCGTCTTCGCGGCTGCGACGCCCGACGGCTGGAAGGTGATGCCGGGTGGCTTCTGCCGCATCTCCGAGGATGTCGACGCACGCGCCGTCACGCTTGGCAATGGCGTGCGCTCCAGCGATGTCTGGATCACGTCCGACACGCCCGTCGAGCAGGTGACGCTGCTGCCAAGCGCCGACCGCATCAGCATCCGCCGCATCATCGGCACCATGCCGAGCCGCGCGGCCGACAACCTGTTCTGGCTCGGACGCTATCTCGAGCGGACCGAGGCGACCTTGCGGCTGGTGCGCGCATTGCTCGGCCGACTGATCGACGCCGACGATGCCACGCCCGAGCGGGCGGAGACGCTGCGCCGCCTCGCCAACCTGCTGATCGCCTGGGGCGCCGCCCCGACGGGCAAGGAGCATTCCACCGCCTCCCAGGCCTCTGACGCGCTGCACAGCCTTGACCAATATGGCTCCGCCCTTTCCTCCGTCCGCGAAGCGCGGCGTACGGCGTCGGTCATTCGCGAACGCCTGTCGATCGACGCCTGGCGCCTCTTCGGCGACCTGCAGCGGCAGCTGACGCTCAACGGCGACAAGCCCAGCGAGGGCGATGCCTATGAAACGGCGGACACCGCCCTGAAGACGCTCGCCGCCTTCTCGGGCCTGAGCCAGGAGAACATGGTGCGGGGTGCGGGCTGGCGCTTCCTCGATATCGGGCGGCGGCTGGAGCGTGGCATCGCGACCTGCCGCTTTGCCCGCCATTTTGCCGACTCGTCCGCGCCGGGCGATTGCCTCGACGCTCTTCTCGACCTGACCGATTCGCAGATCACGTACCGCTCCCGCTATCTGCTCGGCCCCGCGCTCGCGCCCGTGCTCGATCTCGTGATGCTCGATCCTTATAATCCGCGCTCGGTCGCCTTCCAGATCGATCGCCTCGATGTCGAGATCGCCGCGCTGCCGACGCTGAGCGAAGACGGCATGCTGGAAGCGCCGCGCCGGCTCGCGCTCAAGCTCGCTGCCGAATGCCGCACCGCCGAGGCAAGCCGCCTCGACCGCACCAGCATCCTGCTGTTCGAGCAGTTGCTGATGGGGTTGGCCGGCTCCGTGGCGGACCGCTACTTCCTGCAGAACAGCGAACCCGAAGGCTCGCGGATGACAGGCATCGCGTGATCTACGACGTCCGTCATGTCACGACCTATGCCTATAGTCGGCCTGTGCCCTTTGCACGCTGCATCCTGCGGCTGCTGCCGCGTGACGGCGTTGGCCAGAGCGTGCGCAAGAGCAGCCTGAGCGTGACGCCGCGCACCAGCGAGCGCAATGACGGGATCTGCTTCTTCGGCAACCACATGACGACCTTGACCATCACCAAGCCGCATCGCGAGCTGAAGCTCGACATGCGGGCGCGGGTCGAGGTGAACCGGCCGGCGGCGCCCTTTCCCGGGTTGACGCGCGGCTGGGAAGAGGTCGGTGCACTGGCGCTGGCGTCCAACAGCCTCGCGCCGAATTCCCCGGCGCATCAGCTTTTTCCCAGTCGGCTGGTGCCGCCGGTCGCCGAGGTGGTCGACTATGCGCGCTCCAGCTTTGCGCCGCAGCGCCCCGTGCTGGAAGCAGCGAGCGAGTTGATGCGCCGCATCCGCACGGATTTCGTCTATGATCCCGAGGCAACCGAAGTCTCGACCCCGCTGGCGGAAGCCTTCCGCCAGCGCCACGGCGTCTGCCAGGATTTCGCGCATATCATGATCGCCGGCCTGCGGGGGCTCGGCCTGCCGACAGCCTATGTCAGCGGCTATATCCGCACTATTCCGCCGCCAGGCGAGAAGCGCCTCGAAGGGGCCGATGCCAGCCATGCCTGGGTGCATCTCTGGTGCGGTCCGGAGACGGGCTGGATCGGCCTCGACCCGACGAACGACCTCGTCGTCGCCGACGATCATATCGTCACCGCGATCGGCCGCGACTATGCCGACGTCTCTCCGCTCGATGGCGTGATCGTCGGCCCCGGCACGCAAAAGGTCGGCGTCGCCGTCGATGTCATTCCGGTACAAGACGCCTGACCATGCTGCCGCTGCGTGGACTGCTCTTCGACAAGGACGGCACTCTGCTCGACTATGGTGCGAGCTGGCCGCCGATCAACCGCGAGGCCGGACTGCTGGCGGCCGACGGCGACGCGATGCTGGCCGCCGACCTGCTGCGGCGCGCTGGCGCCGATCCGGAGACCGGCCGGGCGGTGGCCGACAGCCTGCTTGCGGCCGGGAATACCGAGGAGCTGGCGCAAGCCTGGCATGAAGCGGGAAGCCCGCTCGGCATTGCCCCTCTGGTCGAGCGTCTTGATGCTCTCTTTCAGGCTGCGGTCGTGCGGATGGTTCCGGTCTGCGAGCTATCCGCGCTGTTCGAGCGCCTGCGCGCCCGCGACCTCGCGCTCGGGATCGCTTCCAGCGACAGCGCCGCAGCGGTCTCGGCCACAGCCACGCATTTCGGCATCGCGCCGCATCTCTCCTTCGTCGCGGGCTACGATTCCGGCCACGGCGCCAAACCGGGCCCCGGTATGGTGCAGGCCTTTTGCGCCGCCTGCGGGCTTGCGCCTGGCGAAGTTGCCGTGATCGGCGACAACGCCCATGACATGGAAATGGGCCGAGCGGCCGCTGCCGGCCTGCGTATCGGCGTGCTGACGGGAACTGGAACGCGCACGACGCTGGAGCCGATCAGCGATCTATGCCTCGGCAGCATCGCGGAACTGGAGATCGCGCTTTTCCCGTGATCGTTGCTATGGCAACTTAATTGCGGCTCGCCGGCTGAGTGCGAGGGTTGCAGGGAACGCTCGTGCGCACGCAGGTCGCCATCATCGGCTCGGGCCCGGCCGGGCTTCTGCTCGGCCAGTTGCTGCACAAAGCCGGCATCGACACCATCATCATCGAGCGCAAGAGCCGCGACTATGTGCTTTCACGCATTCGTGCCGGCGTGCTCGAGCAAGGCATGGTGCGGTTGCTCGAGGAGGTCGGCGCCGCGGGCCGGCTGCATGCCGAGGGCCTCAGGCATAATGGCTTCGACCTGCTCTTCGGTGGGGCGCGCCACCATGTCGACCTCGCCCGACTGACCGGCGGCCAGCACGTCACCATCTATGGCCAGACCGAAGCCACGCGCGACCTGATGGACCTGCGCGAGGCGTCCGGTGCCGCGACCGTCTTCGAGGCTGAGAACGTCGCCCTGCATGATTTCGACCGCGACAAGCCCTCCGTCACCTTCGTCAGGGATAGTCAGGCGCATCGCCTCGATTGCGAGTTCATTGCCGGTTGCGACGGATATCACGGCATTTCGCGGGCCAGCATTCCTGAGGCTGCGCTCCAGAGCTTCGAGCGGGTCTATCCCTTCGGCTGGCTCGGCATCCTCGCCGAGGTAGCACCCGTCTCGCATGAGCTGATCTATGCCGGTGATGAGCGCGGCTTCGCGCTCTGCTCGATGCGCTCGCCCCACCGCAGTCGCTACTACGTGCAGTGCTCGCTCGACGACGATGTCGGGAACTGGTCGGATCAGCGCTTCTGGGACGAATTGCGCCGGCGCCTTGATCCGGCAACCGCCGAGGCGCTCGTCACCGGCCCGTCGTTCGAGAAATCGATCGCGCCGCTGCGCTCCTTCGTCGCCGAGCCGATGCGGTTCGGGCGCCTCTTCCTGGCCGGCGATGCCGCCCATATCGTGCCGCCGACCGGCGCCAAGGGGCTCAATCTCGCGGCCAGCGACGTGCATTACCTGTCGCAGGCGCTGATCGAGCGTTTCACGGAGCGCTCATCGGCCGGGATCGACGACTATTCGGCCAGGGCCCTGGCGCGTGTCTGGAAAGCCGAACGATTCTCCTGGTGGATGACCTCGCTGCTGCACCATTTCCCGGAGAACGGCGCCTTCGCACGGCGGATGCAGCGGGCGGAGCTCGATTATCTCGTCTCGTCGGACCACGCCATGGCGGCACTGGCCGAGAACTATGTCGGCCTGCCCTATTGAAGCTCAGGCGGCTGCTTCGACCGGCGGCACATTCCGCAGATTGGCTTCGCCCCAGGCCTTGAGCGCCAGGATGATCGGCTCAAGGCTCCGACCACGCGCGGAGAGGCTGTATTCCACCGAGGCCGTGTGCAAACGCGCTATTGGGATGCCTGAGGTGTGCGCCGCGTCGTCTGCGGGTGAAGTTGGACGAGAGTCGCGGCGACCCGTTCAGGTCCGCATCGCCAGAATGAGCGGCCCAGCGCCAAGGATGGCGATCACTCTC
>NZ_JBFTRC010000304.1:0-4466 GCF_056399325.1 Allobosea sp. 01N443 | reverse complement strand
ATACTGGATATCGGTCTCGAGACCGTAGACCCAGGCGCCGGACTGCCAGTTATAGCCGATCTGGCCGCCGCCGACGAACGCGCCGTCGCCGCTATTGCCGCCCAGAATTCCGGAAGAGCCGGCTGTCGGCCCGGTAACGGTGATGTTGCCCGAGTCGGCCCAGCCCATGCCGGCGTTGAGGCCGACGTACAATCCGGCCCAGGTGAAGACGGGAGCATAGACGATCGGGGGAGGCGGCGCTTGGCGGCTGGAAAGATCGGCGGAGAAGGCAGACGTAGCCAGGCAGGTTGCAAGGACGGCGGTGGATACAAGTCCTATTCGCATGGTGTCCTCCGAGGTCAGGGTTAGCCAACCTATYGGTTGCACATCAGAAAGCAGTCGGGAACCCAAATAATCGGAGAGGTTTACTGTCTGTCATCAAATAATCCCGAAAGCGATATTTTCGCCACTAGGCAAAAATTATCACCAAGGCTCTCTTGCATGCGGCAACTCAACCCGGATGTCCGCAGCAAAGCTCATCAGGCCGAAACGTTGAAAAGTCGTGGCATGGATGGGGGGGTGTCGTCGAGTGAGGAGGGCGAGAGATCTTGCGATCGCTGAACTGTCGATCGGAGACAGGAAAATCCGAGTCCTTATTGCAACCCCGCAAGGTCATCGAGCCAGGAAGAGCCAAGAAAACACAATCAACCCCCAGAGCAATAGCGAAATTGGAGCGCCCCAGAGGACGCCTCGAATGAAACTATCACTTTCGTCGCCTTCATTTCGTATCCATTGGTAATGTCGACGGGATGTATGAGTCGTATCTCTCTCAAATTCTCGAAGTCTGTTGGAATTCTCAGAATTCGACATGTTATTGCCTCATAAATAACCTTGTAGGCATAACAATTAATAATAAGCGGTGACGAAGATTTCGAAGGATGTTCGGTTTTTGCCTGCAACAAAACAAGAGCACACACATAGCGTCCCGTCGATGATGATTTAATTCCACATGTTCGAGAAGATCGAGTTTGGTTAATCCTTCCGCCGTCGACCCGGCAACGAGGCGAGTACACGGCCGCGCACGTTCCCGCGCGCCCCTCGGGTCAGGTCATCGCATTGCGGTTGCAATCGTCGCCAAAGCGTCAGGCCGTACTTTCGGCACCCGCTGGATGGCAGACTTCGCCACGGCTCCCGTCGACATCTCCATTTGCCATCGCTTCGACGACGGCAACGATCCGCTGGCGGGTGTCGGCATTGTCGGACTTGAAAAAGGCTCTGGCGAGACGAAGCCCCTCGTTTGTCGCAAGCAATTCTGCGACATCGGCAGTCGCCTCTCCCTTCGACGGTTCCTGGGTCGCTGCGTGTCCGGTCGACGCCTGTTCGAAAAAGTAGCCCACCGGCACCTGAAGGATATTCGCAATCTGTTGCAGGCGGCTGGCACTGATCCGGTTTGATCCTTTCTCGTATTTCTGGATCTGCTGAAACGTTATGCCCAACTGTTCCGAGAGTTTCGTCTGGCTTAATCCGGCCAGTTGCCTTTGCTCGCGCAGGCGCCAAGCAAGACATTGATCAATCGCAGTGGGCCGTTTTACGAATTTCATGCAAGAAACCATGYGGAACCCCATGTTGTGGTGATCTGATAACCATCTGCTTGATTATACTGGGCGAAATGTCAGCAGACCAATGTCGCCCCGGTTTCTTCAAAGGAGCTTTATTAGCGGAGAGAGCCTGCAACGGTACAAGGCGGCGGCGAAAGCATCCCGGACTGTCTTGTGCGGTAGATCTTCGAGGCCCATAAACGGCGTTCCATGAGTGGCGCGGATGGTTTTCTCGCCGTGGCTTGCGCCCGCAGGCGAGGGCTTCAAACACGTTGGTCTGGAGGGACGGTGGGGGCGATAAAAGCGGTTCAGTGAACCTGAGGAGCCCGGACATGAGCCAATTCTACATATCGGAAGGGATCACACGTCGAAGCGGCCTTTCCTTCTTGTGGTCGGCGGCCGCACTGGCTTTTGCAGGGGCCGCGGTGGTATTGAAAGCATCGCATTCTGAGGCGCAGACCACCGGTATGGAGCGACGTGGGGATCGGCGCTCCGGACGTGACGATCGCCGCACTGAACGCCGCACCGGACGCACGACACGACGCGAAGAGCGCCGAAACTGAGTGAGCGGCGGCCGCGTGCGCACTAAGCGTCGAGATCGTTCAACTCACCGATGTTCGCGTGGCGCATTGACGAGAACCACCCCCGGCCCTTTGAGCAGCTTGATCTGTGAAAATGGGCCAGAGCAAAGCGCCGGGGCGAGGCGACTATCCGAAGACGTGCGGGCTCGTCAAAAGGAGCCAAAGCCGTGCAGTTGCCCGCCTTGGGAAACATCGTCAGTTCCACGGCGAAGACAGATGCTGCCGGCGCGCCTGGAGCCCATGAAGTCCAGGATGCGCTCATTCGCATGCTTGCGAGTGAAGAATTCATAGTCCCGGACCGGCTCCGTCGTTTTTTGATCTACGTCGTCATGCAGGCGCTGGCTGGCCACACCAAGAACATCACCGCCTATTCGATCGCAGTAGAGGTGTTTGGGCGCCCCGCCAGTTTCGATCAGAAGAATGACCCGATTGTTCGGGTCGAGGCCGGGCGCCTGCGACATGCTATCGAGCGTTATTACTTCGTCGCGGGCCGCTCCGACCCCATCATCATCGAAATCCCGAAGGGCGGTTATGCCCCTCGCTTCAGCAGGCGTCCCGTCCCGCTGGCCGAGCCAAGGCCTCGTAAGAGCCTGCGGCCAATCCGTATCGGTCCAGGTTTCGCGCTGCGACTGTTGCCGTGGGCTTTGGTCGGATTATCCGCATTGCTCGCAATTATCGGGCTCGCGCGGTTCTTGGTCGCCTGAGACGGGTGACGCACGATCGCCTGCGCTTATTGCAGGCCGATCGTCACCACGGGGTTCTCATGAAGTGCCTCTGTCGCAACAGCTATCTGCACGACCCAAGATTCCGATTTGGAGCGAATTTAGAAGATTTTGCTGAGACGGATTGTCAATGGTGAGACGGAACGTCAAGCCTCTGTATATCCCCAAGCATGAGACGAGATTTTGAGTGACGAATATTGTATCCCTAGGGATATTGAGGGGTAGAATTTTGATCGATTACCACTGACGGTGGTTGCGTGTGCTCTCCCGACCTGGGCATCATGCATGGGCTGGGATCGGCGCGCAGGCGAATTAACTCCATGAAACGCCAAACGACATCGACTTGTGTTTCAGATTCCGCGTCATCACAACCGGTGTCAGCGCCATGCGAAAGCGATATCCGCGCGCAACTGCTCCGCATTTTAGCGAGCCGGGATTTCAAGGCGCCCGATCGGCTCCGCCGGTTTCTGTCCTATGTGGTTGAACAGACGCTGGCTGGCCGGGCAGAGCGCATCAAAGCCTACTCGGTCGCGGTCGAAGTCTTCGGCCGGGATACGAGTATCGACATTCTGAACGATCCGGTCGTTCGTATTGAGGCCGGGCGGCTCAGGCGCGCCTTGGAGCTTTACTATTTCCTTGAGGGCAAGACAGACCCCGTCCTGATCGAAATTCCTAAGGGAAGCTACGTACCGTTTTTCTCCCGGCGAATAGACGATCAGACGCTGGCCCAGCCTCTCGCATCCCCGGCCCCGGAGCCGACGCCACCAACCCGCGCACGCCTCTTCGCCTCGCTCAGRCGCCCCTGGCTCGTCGGCTTGGCTGCTGTACTGGCATTTGGCACCCTGGTGGCATACGTCGGGATGACAGACCAGTTCCGCCCGGCCGCATCACCGGCACGCCCCCTAGGCCCCTCGCTTTTTGTAAAGCCCTTCGCCAACCTGTCACCGACGCCAGAGGCCAGTGTTTTCGCAGCCGGTCTTTCCGAAGAGATGCTCTCACAGCTCGCTTCGTTTCGGGAACTGACCATTGTTCGAAGCGAGGCTTCCGACACACTGGCGTCGCAACCATCCGCTGCCAGGCGCCATCTCGGCGCCCGGCTCATCCTTGAGGGGATGATCCGGGCTGCCGATAACAAGCTCAGAATAACAAGCCGCCTCGTCGAAGGAGAAACGGCCGCCATTCTCTGGTCTGCCATTTTCGAGGCCGACCTGAACTCTGGGAACCTCATCGAACTGGAAAGTGCCGTAGGGCAGAAAATCGCCATCGCGGTCGCTCACGCCATGAGCGCCCCATTACGCCCCGTGTCGAACGCACGCTAAGGGGCGAGACTAGGCGCCGGTGCTAGTCGGCGAGAATTGCCCGGTTTCCGAGTTCGGACCAACTTCCGCTAAGGATGCGATCCGGCCCCTCGATTGAGTTCGGCCTGACTTCCGCTAACCACCGAGGCCGTGTGCAAACGCGCTATTGGGATGCCTGAGGTGTGCGCCGCGTCGTCTGCGGGTGAAGTTGGACGAGAGTCGCGGCGACCCGTTCAGGTCCGCATCGCCAGAATGAGCGGCCCAGCGCCAAGGATGGCGATCACTCTC
>NZ_JBFTRC010000303.1:0-4491 GCF_056399325.1 Allobosea sp. 01N443 | reverse complement strand
GTCGAGACGCCGCTCGGCATCCTCACCGCGGTGATCGGCACGCCCTTCTTCATCTGGCTGCTTGCGTCGGCGCGTGGAGGCTGGTCGTGAGCCTCAGTGCCGTCGATCTCGCCTATGGCTATCCAGAGCGCCAGATCGGCTGGGCGATCACGCTGGCCCTGCGGGCGGGTGAGGTGCTTGCCCTGCTCGGGCCGAATGGCAGCGGCAAGACGACCCTGCTGAAAACCCTGCTCGGCCTTCTGCCGCCACATGCCGGCGGGCTCACCCTTGACGAGCAGCCGCTTGCTGGCCTGACGGTCTCAGAGCGGGCGCGAGCGCTGGGATACGTGCCGCAAGCACATGCCGGAACCTTCGCCTTCTCGGTCTTCGCTGTCGTCCTGATGGGGCGTACCGCTCATGGCGCGCTGTTCGCCGCCCCCTCGCGGCATGATCGCGAGGTGGCGATGGCGATGCTGGAGCGCCTCGGTATCGCGGGGTTGGCCGAGCGCCCTTACACGCAGATCTCGGGCGGCGAGCGCCAGCTCGTGCTGGTCGCCCGCGCGCTGGCGCAGGAACCACGCTACGTCATCCTCGACGAGCCGACCGCAAGCCTCGATTTCGGCAACCAGGGCAAGGTGATGGCGCAGATCAGGCGCCTCGCGGCCGAAGGACTGGGCGTGCTCTTCACCACGCACGACCCCAATCAGGCGCTGCGGCATGCCGACCGCGTCATGATGATTCGCGAGGGGCGGATGCTGGCGAGCGGGATCGCGCAGGACTTGCTGACGCCGGTGCGCCTGATGGAGCTCTACGGCGTCGGGATCGAGACGGTGCGGGACGACGCGGGCCGCGTCGCGTTCCTGCCGGGCGAATAGAGCTGTCCGAGCGTGGCCTCGGGGGCCGCCAGAAGGCATCCAGAAGGATATGATCGAGCGTCGGCGTGGCCGGTCGCTGGCCTGGCTATCCCCGCCCCAGCTCAACCGGCACCGAGAAGGAGCGCTTGACCTGCCCGAGCGCGAAGCTCGATTCGATCGAGGCGACATTGTCGAGCCGGGTCAGCTTGTCCTTCAGGAACCGTTCGTAGGCGGCGAGGTCGCTGACGATGATGCGGAGCAGATAGTCGCGCGGGCCGGTCATCAGGTAGCAGTCGGCCACTTCCGGCCAGCGTGTCACCGCCGCAGCGAAGCGGTCGAGTTCCTCCTCGCGCTGGCGCTCCAGCTTGATCGAGGCGAAGACCGAGACCGGGAGGCCGAGCTTGTCCTGGTTCACGACCGCGACATAACCCTCGATGATGCCCGCCTCCTCCAGCAGGCGAACCCGCCTTGCGCAGGGTGAGGGCGAAAGCCCGACTTTTTCGGCCAGGTCCTGATTGCTCATGCGTCCATCGGCCTGGAGAGCCTGGACGATACGCCGGTCGATATCGTCGAGTTTATAGTCTGGCATCTTGTCTCGCTTTCGTTCGCAGGATTAGCGGAAAGCGCTAAGATGGAAAGCATCGTCGGCGATCTTTGGCAAAAATCGCTGCCGGAAGCGTGCATGATGGCTTTGCCGTATCGAGAGAAGCCAAATGACTGATCCCCGTCTGCCGATTCTCGCCGAACTCGAGAAGAAGATTCTCTGGCTCGCCTCCTGGACGATCCATAACGCCAACCACCTTCGCGATAACGGCGATGGGATGAAGGTGGGCGGGCATCAGGCTTCGTCCGCGTCGCTGGCGACGATCATGACGGCGCTCTACATGGCGGCCCTGAAGCCGCAGGACCGGGTCGCGGTGAAGCCGCATGCCTCGCCGGTCTTCCATGCCATCAACTATCTGATGGGCCTGCAGACCCGCGAGAAGCTGGAGAATTTTCGCGGATACAAGGGCGCCCAGAGCTATCCCTCGCGCACCAAGGATATCGACGATGTCGATTTCTCGACCGGCTCGGTCGGCCTCGGCGTCGCGCAGACGCTCTTCTCCTCGCTGACCCAGGATTATGTGAAGGCCCATGGCTGGGGCGCAAGCCGGCCGGATGGGCGCATGGTGTCGCTGATCGGCGATGCCGAGCTCGACGAGGGCAATATTTTCGAAGCCCTGATGGAGGGCTGGAAGCACGGCGTCCGCAACACCTGGTGGGTGATCGACTATAACCGCCAGTCCCTGGACGCGGTGATCCGCGAGGGGCTCTACGACCGCTTCGAGACGATGTTCCGCAATTTCGGCTGGGATGTCGTGACGCTGAAATATGGCTCGCTGCAGCAGGCCGCCTTCAAGGAGAAGGGTGGCGAGCGGCTGAAGGCCTGGATCGATTCCTGCCCGAACCAGCTCTACTCGGCCCTGACCTTCCAGGGCGGCGCTGCCTGGCGCAAGCGCCTTATGGATGATCTCGGCGATCAAGGGCCTGTGACGACGCTGATCGAGAGCCGCTCCGACGCCGAGCTGTCGAAGCTGATGTGCAATCTCGGTGGCCACGATCTGCCCTCGCTGCTCGAAGCTTTCGAGGGCATCGATCACGACCGGCCGGTCTGTTTCCTCGCCTATACCGTGAAGGGCTTTGGCCTGCCGCTTGCTGGGCACAAGGACAATCACGCCGGGCTGATGACCAAGGAGCAGATGGAAGGCTTCAAGAAAGCCAACACGATCCGCCCCGGCCATGAGTGGGACCTGTTTGAAGGGCTGTCGCTGCCCGAAGCCGCGCTCCGCAGCTATCTCGACAAGGTGCCCTTCTTCTCCGAGGGGCGCCGTCGCTTCTCGGCACCGTCGCTGCCTGTGCCCGCGAAACTCGAGGCCGGCATCCAGGCGACGATGTCGACGCAAATGGGCTTCGGCAAGGTGCTGGACGAGCTGGCGAAGCTCGGCGGCCCCCTGGCCGACCGCATCGTCACCACCGCGCCGGACGTCACCGTCTCGACCAATCTCGGGCCATGGGTGAACCGGCGCGGCCTGTTCGCCCGGGCCTCGATGGCCGATACCTTCAAGGACGAGCGCATTCCCTCGATGCAGAAATGGGAATTCTCGCCGAAGGGCCAGCATATCGAGCTCGGCATCGCCGAGATGAACCTCTTCATCAATCTTTCGGCGCTTGGCCTCTCGCATTCGATCTTCGGCGAGCGGCTGATCCCGATCGGCACGCTCTACGACCCCTTCATCTCGCGCGGGCTCGATGCGCTGAACTATGCCTGCTACCAGGATGCGCGCTTCATGGTGGTCGCGACGCCGTCTGGTGTGACGCTGGCGCCGGAGGGTGGCGCACATCAGTCGATCGCGACACCTCTGATCGGCATGAGCCAGGACGGGCTCTGCGCCTTCGAGCCGGCCTTCGTCGACGAACTCGCCGTGATGATGCGCTGGTCCTTCGAATACCTGCAGAAGGATGGCGAGGGCGATCCCGACGAGCRTACCTGGCTGCGCGATGAGACCGGCGGCTCCGTCTATCTCAGGCTCTCGACGCGGCAGGTCGAGCAGCCGAAACGGGCAATGACGGCCGATCTCGAGCGCGACATCATCGATGGTGCCTATTGGCTCAGGAAGCCCGGCCCGAACGCCTCCGTCGTCATCGCCTATACCGGCGCGGTTGCGCCTGAGGCGATCGAGGCTGTGGGGCTGCTCGGCGAAGACCGGCGCGATGTCGGCCTGCTCGCCATCACCTCGGCAGATCGGCTCAATGCCGGCTGGCAGGCGGCCGAGCGGGCGCGACAGCGCGGCAATCATGGCGCGACCAGTCATATCGAGCGGTTGCTCGGCGAACTTTCACGCGATTGCGGTATCGTGTCGGTGCTCGACGGACATCCTGCGACACTGGCCTGGCTCGGCAGCGTGCACGGCCACAAGCAGAAGGCCCTTGGCGTCGAGCATTTCGGCCAGACCGGCACCGTCGCCGACCTTTATCGGCATTTCGGCATCGACGCGAACGCGATCGTGCATGCGGCGCAGGCCGCGGCGCCAGGCCGGCCGGTGCGCTATCTGAAGGCGCTGCCGTAGGCGGGGGGGTATCAGTCCTTGCAAGGCAAGGCGCGGTGGCGAAAGGCCCCCGCGCTCTACTTCGCCAGCCCTTGTTTCACATTGACGCCTGCGAGCAGCGCGCCGCCCACAAGGAAGAACGCGATCAGCACCGCCAGCCCCGCCTGCTGACTGGCAAAGACGGTGGTCGCCAGCGCCACGAAGGTCGGGCCCATGAACGAGGTCACCTTGCCCGACAGCGCGAAGAGGCCGAAGAACTCGCCATGCCGGCCCGCCGGTGCGAGACGGGCCATCAGGCTGCGCGAAGAGGCCTGGAGCGGACCGGCGACCAGGCCGATCAGCAGGCCAAGAGCGAGATAGATCCGCTCGGGCACCGAGGCGAACAGCCCGTCGCCTGGTGCCGGAGGCGTAGCCGGCAGCACGAAGAAGATGCGGTCGGGCCCGAGCGAGAGGATGCCGAGGCAGGCGAAGAGCAGGCAGGCGATGGCGCCCAAGACCACGGGCTTGCCGCCGATGCGGTCATCGAGCTTGCCGCCGAACCAGGCGCCGAGCGTGCCGGTGATGGTGAGCAT
>NZ_JBFTRC010000302.1:0-4579 GCF_056399325.1 Allobosea sp. 01N443 | reverse complement strand
GAGCGTGCAGAAGCAGCCGCGCTTCGCCTGGATCGATGGGCTGGCCGTCACGCTCGGTCATTGCGTCCCCCAAGCTGGCGGATCAGGATCGTGCGGGCTCGCGACAGGCGGGACATGACGGTGCCAATCGGCGCCGAAATCAGATCGGCGATCTCGCGATAGCCCAGCCCATTGATATCGCGCAGCACGAGAACCTCGCGGAACGGCGGGGGCAGCGCTGCAATCGCCGCTTCGATCTCTGCCGCGTCGGCGCGGGCGATCATGGCCGCCTCCGCATCGTCATCGCCTGATGGGCCAGAAGCCAGCAGATCCGCATCCGTGACCTCGTCGAGCGGCACGAGCATCGGCCCGCGATTCCTGGCGAGCCATGTGTGACAGGCATTGCGCACGATCGCGAGAAGCCAGGCGCGAGCGCTGCCGCCTGCATAGGTTCCGATCCCGGCATAGGCGCGAAGGCAAGCCTCCTGGACGACGTCTTCTGCATCATGTGCATTGCCCGTGAGCCAGCGGGCGAAGGCCAGCGCATCCGCAAGATGGGGCAACACCACCTCGCGAAACCGTTCGGCGGAAGGGTCGCCGCTTGCTGCCACTGTCGGCTCGCCGTCTGGACACCCGGCCACAAGGTCCGATCAGCGGGAAACGCGGATCTTTCCCTGCATATGCGGATGAAGGCTGCAGAAATACGAAAACTCCCCCGGCAGGGTGAAATCATACGCGAAACTGTCCTTCGTATCGAGCGCGCGGGATCTGAACGAGCCGTCACCCGCGACAACCAGATGCGGTTCGTCATCCTCGTTCCGGAACGTGACCGTCGTTCCGGCTTTCACGGTGAGGTCCGGCGGAACGAAAGCGAAGTTGGAGATCCTCACCAGCGCCTCCTCCGCCCCCGCGGGACGGGATGCGGCGAGGACCGACAGGACGATGATCGCGCCCGCAGCCCAGAGGGGCCTGTGCCTGCAAGTCATGTCGCTCTCCCGATTGCACGGTTACGCCATCCCTCGTTCAGCCGCGCGCGAGCGTGCTGTCGATGATCGCCAGATCGTTTGCGCCCGGGCGAATGGCGACGCTCGTAATGCCGAGGAACTTGCGCAACTCGCCAGCCGGGACGGTCAGGGGACCGGGCGAGGAGGCGGTCCCCGGCGCCGGCTGCGGAAAGGCCGTGGACCTTGCAGTGTGAAAGGTCACAWTGCCTTCCACCTTCTGCATGATCTGGTGGATATGGCCGTTGAGGATGGTGACGGACCCGAAGGGCTTGAGCAGCGCAAGCGCCTGCGTGCTGTCGGCGGTGCCCCAGCCCCAATCGGCATAGACCGTCCAGAGCGGGATATGCGCGAAGACCACGATGGGAGCCGAGGCGCTGCGGCCGCGCAAATCGTCGGCGAGCC
This sequence comes from Allobosea sp. 01N443, assembly GCF_056399325.1. Classification (NCBI taxonomy): domain Bacteria; kingdom Pseudomonadati; phylum Pseudomonadota; class Alphaproteobacteria; order Hyphomicrobiales; family Alloboseaceae; genus Allobosea; species Allobosea sp. 01N443. The sequence continues at coordinate 3,194 of NZ_JBFTRC010000302.1, read as the reverse complement.
ATTTCAGCTGCTCCGGCCCGAGTTGACCGAGCCCGCCAGCCTTGAGGTTCACGACATTGACCAGGCCGATGAAATGCACGCCGCCTTCGTCGAAGGAATACCATCCGGCGCCCTGCTTGCCCTTGCCGTACCGCTCCGAATAGGCCTGCCCGTTACCCTCGTCGATCACGTCATGTTCGCCAGGCACGTAGTGAACGTCGAGCCTCGCGCCGCCGATGACACGCGCCGCATCATCGAATTGAGCGGCCGTGGAGAGATGCGTGATGTCGCCCGTATGGATCATGAAGGCGGGCTTGGCCGGGAGCGCCCCGATCTGGGCGATAGCCTCCGTGAGCGTGTCGAGAGCATGCGGGTTCGCAGCCTTGTCGAAGCCGACATGGCTGTCGGATATCTGCAGGAAGGTGAACCCCTTGGTGACCGCTTCTGCCGCCTCCGCCCTGCCGAGGAGGCCCAGCGAGACCGGCACCCCGCTCGCAACCGTCCAAAGCACGCCGGTTCCGGCCCAGATCATGCATTCGAGCGTCTCGCGGCGTGTGGTGGCAGGCCGCTCAGTATCGATCCGATGATGTGTCATGGTCGATCTCCCAAGAACGCAACCACGCTGCGTTCATTGAGAAGACAGGTCTTCAGCGCCGTTTATTCCCGACCATGCGAATTTTCGTCATCGGTGCTGCGCAGCAATGCGACGCTCGGTCCGCGGCATGAGCGTGCGGAGGATGGACCGCGCCCGCCCAGACAGCCGGATCGAAGCAGAAAGCGGGCCGCGCCTCCGGCAATCGCAGCGCCGACACAATGCGAATTCTCGCCCGCCGAACGGTTTCGCCGCGGACCAGACAAGCAATTTTGCATCGTGAAGGCTCGCATGTATGGATAAGATACGATTTCGGCTGCTCGATTCCTGTCTGCAAGCCTTGGCTCCTTCTCCAGCGCGAGCAGGCACGGTCAGCAGCTCTTGTATGTCTACCACCGGTCGAAATTACCGAATGTAATTTACTAAGGGACCACGGCTATGGCTCTCAAGCTACTCAATGCAGATGCGATCCGCGACAGTGCGTTCTCACTGCAACCTTATCCGCATTTCCTTGGTGAGAACTTTCTCAGGCCTGAGGCCATCCCGGATATACGTCGGGATTACCCGGCCATTACGAAGCCTGGCTATCTGACCGTCGACGATATCGAGCTGGCGGGAAGCTTTAAACAGCTGATCGATGAAATGGAGAGCCCGGACCTCACCGAGGTGCTTTCGCAGCGCTTTGGAAAAGACCTCCACGCCTTTCCGCGGCTGACCACCGTCCGAAAGCTCTCGCAGGCCAAGGACGGCCGCATTCACACCGATGGCCCGAGCAAGGTCATGACCGTGCTGCTCTATCTGAACGACGACTGGTCACCGGATGCGGAAGGCCGGCTGCGCGTGCTCTATGACGGCACGAATTTCGAGCCCTTCGCCTGCGAGGTGCCTCCGACCATGGGTGCCGTTTTCGGTTTCCTGCGCTCCGACAATTCCTGGCACGGCCACAAGCCCTTCGCGGGCGAGCGGCGTGTCGTGCAGACGGCGTGGATCACCGACGCATCCGAACTCGAGCGCAAGAAGAGCAGAAACACGGTCGCGAAGTTCTTCAAGAGCATCTTCGGCCGCTAGATCGCGCTGCGTTTGGACGAAATCGTCCAAACGCAGAAAACGTGATCGACTCTCATAGTTTAGAGCATGCTTAGTGCGAAAAACCGTTGCCACTTTTTCGCAGCATGCTCTTGGTTCCTTGTGAATGGCCCGCTCGGCAGACCGGCGAAGGTTTCGCGCCGGCCTTCCGCGGGCCATTGCGGCGGCTGACCGAAACCCGGGACCGAGAGCCTTGCGCCCTTGGCCAGACAGGTCGTTCGGCGCAAAAATCGCAACTAAATCACGGCGTCGATAGACCATCAGGCATGACTTCGTGTCACCGGCCCTGTGTCACCGCCGAGGCCCATACCTCCCGCGAAACGCAGTGTTGAGCAATCGCTCCGGCCCGCCTACCCTCTCCCCGTGACAGACCTTCCCCCCGCCTGGGCCCATCTTCAGCCGGCCTCCCTCAAGGCGCTCCTTGAGCCGCCCGGCAAGGTCCCGCAGGCCGTTCGCCTCACGCCTGATAGAGTCTCCGTCGAGGCCGCCCTTCAGGCTCCCATGGTCATCGCCGCGAGGCTCCTGCTGGCGCTTGCCGTGGAGAAGGGCGGACTGGTCCTCACCCCTGCCGGAGCCCTGAAGCGGGCCGATGTCCGGCATGTCTTCGACCGGACGGAGTGGCCGGGATACGACAGGGCCACCACGCTCGCGACGAACAAGGTCATCAACGAGCACGATGCCTACGGGGTCCTGTTCACACGGATCGTGCTGCAGGCGGCCCGGCTCCTGCGGAAACGCTCGGGGGTCCTGAAGGCGAGCAAGGCAGGCAAGGCCATGCTGGCGCCCGAGGCCGCCCCGGCGCTGCTCGCCGCGCTGTTCGAAGCGACATTCTGGAAAGTGAACCTCCAGGACTTCGACCGGAACCCGCTGGAGTTCTGGCCCCAGCACCACATGGGCGTGATCCTGTGGAGCCTGTTGGTGACGGCGCATGGCTGGTCCCATGCGAAGGACCTGATGCCGGCCTGTACGATCATGGAGACCATCGGGGACCCGATTGCTCCCGACTTTCCCGAGTTCGCCCTGACGACGCGGGTGCTCCGGCCGCTGTCATGGCTCGGACTACTCGAGAGCCGAAGATCGGAGAAGAGGCCCGATGGCGGGCTCGACGATGACGTCCGGAAGGCGCCGCTGTTCGACCAGCTCTTGCGATTTGAGGTGGAGTTGAAGGGTGGCGGCGAGCCGCGACACTGAGGCCAGGGGAATTCGCGAGCCGGGAGCCTGGGCTGCCTGCCCAGGGCCGACAGCGCCTGCCGCCGTCAGCAGCGGCGCACAGGGCCATGCGAAGAGAGCCGGCGCGGTGTGGCCGGGAGGGTTTTCGGCCCTCTCAGCTGTCAGAAGCGGAAGTCCATAACTGGAGGTGGCGATTTTGCTGGATGCGGTGCTCGGTCTGATGGTCGAGTTCATTCTTCAGATCATCGGCTATCTGACGGGCAAGACGCTCATTCGCGGACTTACGCTGGGCAGGCTCGCGATCGGCGACTATGGAAGACGCCCCTTCTCCCTCTATTGGCGTGTAAGCGGCCGCACGGTCCTCAGC